>NZ_JBSFRU010000051.1:0-26335 GCF_053589395.1 Nocardia sp. NPDC003345 | reverse complement strand
GGTGCGAGGGCACATCGCAGGCCGCGCCGGGGTAGGTGTTGTCGCGCCAGGTGCCCCCCACATCGCTACCGCGTTCCAGTACCAGGAAATCGTCTCGGCCCTGCTGGGTCAGCCGGATGGCGAGGCCGAGCCCGGCGAAACCGCTGCCGACGATGATCGTCCGCAGGTGGCGGGGCCGGTTCGCGACAGCTTTGTCTGTAACCTTGCGACTCATGTATTCAGCGTAAGGTCTTATTGAGCCGGAGTCAACAGTATTGAACGGGAGTCAGTAGGGTGGAAGGGTGAGTACGAGTCCGGGAGAAACCGCCAAACGCATCCGACTGAGCCCGGACGAGCGGCGGACCCAGCTGATCACCCTCGGGGTGAAGATGCTCGGCGAACGGGCCATCGAGGACATCTCGGTCAGCGAGATCGCGGCCCAGGCCGGTATCTCCCGGGGCCTGCTGTTCCACTATTTCCCCACCAAACAGGACTTCCAGCTCGAAGTGGTCCGGCACGCGAACGCCGAACTGCTGGCCCGGGTGATACCCGACCCCACCTTGGGCCTGTTCGAGATGCTGCGCGATTCGGTCGGCCGCTATATCGACTACGTCAGCGAGAACCGCACGTCCTACCTGGCCCTGCTCCGGGGACCCGCGAGTTCCAGCCCGGATCTGGCCGGGCTGGTGGACCAGACCCGGCGGGCGATCGTCGGCATCATCCTGACCCAGGTCCCGCTGACACCGGAGGAGCGCGAACAGCCGCGCCTGGTCCTCGCGGTCCGGGGCTGGGTCGCGTTCACCGAGGAGACCACGCTGTCGTGGTTGCGTGACGAATCCATCGCGCGCGACGAATTGATCGATCTGCTGGTGGAATCGCTGCTGGCGCTGGCGATGGCGGTGAACCCGGCGGTGGCCGCCGCACTGCGCTCCTGAGCGGTGGACCGTTCGTAGACTGACCGCATGGGACGATTCGAGCCGGTTCCCGACGCCGCGGCGCTCTGGGATATCGCGCTACCGCCGCCGTCCGGGCGCCGGGCCGGGATCAGCATGGCCGGATTCCGTGGCCGGACCGGCCGGCTCGTCGATATCGAGGTCGTCCCGTATCCGGCCATGACGGTGTTCCTCGACTTCGGTGACGCGACGATCCTCGACTCGGGTGCCGATCGGCCGATCAGGGACGGGATCGTCACCGGTCTGAGTTCGGTAGGGGTGCGGGGACGCGGGAATGTCGTCGACTGCCTGCAGATACGACTGTCGCCGGTGGTCGCGCACGCGGTACTGGAAGGCGCGACCGGCCTGGGCGGCGACACCGTCGCGCTCACCGAACTCTGGGGTCGCGAGGCCGGAAGGCTCGCCGAGCGGCTGCACGAGGCCCGGTCCTGGGACGACCGGTTCGCCCTCGCGGGCGCGGCCGTCGCCCGCCGGTTCGACACGGGCCGCCGCGTCGAGCCCGAAATCGCTTTCGCCTGGCGGCGTCTGGTGGCGACCCGCGGACAGGTCCGGATCGAACGGCTGGCCGCCGAAACCGGCTGGAGCCGCAAACGGTTGTGGTCGCGGTTCCGGGCACAGCTCGGTACGACCCCGAAACAGGCGGCCAATCTGGTCCGCTTCGATCACGCGGCGCATGCGCTGGCAGGCGGGCTCAGCGCGGCCCGGGTCGCCGCGGAAGCCGGTTACTCCGACCAGTCCCATATGCATCGTGAGGTGGCGGCTTTCGCCGGGGCCACACCGGCCGCGGTCGCCGCCGCGCCCTGGCTGGCGGTCGACGATATCGCGTGGCCGGTCGCCGGCCGGGCGTGAGCGAGCGGTCCCGACCGGGTTCGGTGCGAGTGCCGGACCGTTCCCGCCTCGGCACGACATTTATCCAATACGCCGGCGACCTGTGCCGGAGATCCTGACTGCTGTATCCGGAATCGGATCGCCGGTACCGGGTTCGGGTACCGGGGCGCGGCGGCGCACGCCGCGAGAGGTCAGGGAGACAGGCGATGGCACAGCACGAAGGACCAGGGGTATCCGGGAAGTCCCGCGAGGGAGGGGACAGATGACCCGCACCGACGCGGGCTCCGATCGTCCGCCGGCGGATTCCGCCGCACCCGGAACGGCACAGTTGCTACGCCCCTATCTCGGCGGTTTCACCGCGGTGGTCGTCCTGCAGATCATCGGGGCCGTCGCGGGGCTGGCACCGCTGCTCGCCGTCGTGGAGCTCGGCCGTACCCTGCTGTCGCCCGGACCGGCCGACCCGCGCCATGTCTGGATCGTCGTCGCCGTCGGCGCGGGCGGTCTGCTGGTGCGGTTGCTGGGCACCGCGGCGTCCTCGGGGATCGGGCATCTGCTCGACAGCCGGGTGCAGTTGTCGCTGCGCCGCCTGCTGGCCGCGCGCCTGGGCCGGGTGCCGATCGGCTGGTTCTCCCGCCGCCGGACCGGTGAATTGGCGAAGGTCGTCGGCGACGACGTCAGCGCCGTGCACCCGTTCATCGCGCACACCCCCGGGGAACTCGTCTCCGCCTTCGTGGTTCCGCTGGTATCGCTGATCTACCTGTTCGGCGTCGACTGGCGCCTGACACTGATCACGCTCATTCCGGTAGCGCTGGCGCTGGCGCTGGTACCGCTGATGATGACCCCGGCACGGCTCCGCGAGCAGAACGCGTTCGACGAGGCCATGGGGCGTATCGGCGATTCGGTGGTGGAGTTCGTCCAGGGCATCGCGGTGGTGAAGACCTTCGGCGGGGCGGGGCGGGCCCATCGCGAATACGCGAAGGCCACCGGCGATTTCGCCGATATCTTCCTGCGGATGGTGCGTGGTCTGGCCGGCGTCGCGGCCGCGATGCAGACGGCGTTGTCGCCGCCGTTCGTGCTGTTCGTCGTGCTCGCCGGGGGCACGATACTGATCCTCGACGGGTCGCTGGCCCCCGCCGACCTGCTCCCGTTCCTGCTGCTCGGATTGGGACTGACAGCGCCGGTCGCGGCACTGCAACACGGTTTCGACCATATGCAGGCGGCCGGGCGGGCCGTGGGACGGGTGCGCGAAATCCTGGGCGAGCCACCGATGCCCGAACCCGAGCGGCCCACTGTGCCCCGGGGACACGGGGTGCGGCTGGACGGGGTCCGGTTCGGGTACGACGCCGGTCGCGAAGTACTGCGCGGGATCGATCTGGTGCTCGAACCGGGCACCCTGACCGCGCTCGTGGGTCCTTCGGGAAGCGGCAAATCGACCCTGGTGCAGTTGCTGCCGCGGTTCTTCGATCCGTCGGCCGGATCGGTCACGCTCGGTGGCGTGGATCTGCGCGAGATCGGCAGCCGCGAACTCTACCGCCGGGTGTCCTTCGTGTTCCAGGACGTGCGCCTGCTGCGCGCCTCGGTCGCGGACAATATCGCGCTGGCGGTCCCGGCCGCCGCCCTCGACGATGTGGTGCGCGCCGCCCGGATGGCCTGTATCCACGAGCGAATCCTCGAGCTCCCGTTCGGCTACGAAACCGTGCTGGGCAGCGACGCCGACCTCTCCGGCGGCGAGGCGCAGCGGATCGCGATCGCACGCGCGCTGCTCGCCGATACCCCCGTGCTGGTGCTCGACGAAGCGACGGCCTTCGCGGATCCGCAGACCGAACTGGCGGTCCGTCTCGCACTCTCGGCGCGGACCGGCGAACGGACCACGCTGGTCGTCGCCCACCGGCCGGAAACCGTGGCCACCGCGGACGCGGTCGCGGTGCTCGACCACGGCTCGATCGCCGAATACGGCAGTCCCGCCGACCTGCTCGCGCTCGGCGGGAAGTTCGCCGAGTTCTGGCGGACCCACCAGGACGGTTCCGGCGAGCACCATCTCCGCCTGGGGCCGCCGGCCGGCGCGGAAACCACACCCGGAGGGAAATCGCGATGATCCGACTGCTGCTGCGCGTCCTGGGTGACGATTACGCTGTACCGGTCCGCCGCACCGTGGCGCTGATGACGGCGGCCGCCGTCGCCGAGGGGCTGTCCTACGCACTGCTGGTCCCGATCCTGCGGGCACTGTTCGGATCCGACCCCGGCAGCGCCCGGCCGTGGCTGTGGGTGTTCGGCGCGGCGGTCGCCGGATATGCGATCCTGCGTTACCGCAGTGACCTGTCCGGCTTCCGCGCCGGCACCACGCTGCTACGCGGTGTCTACGGACGGCTGGGCGATCATCTGGCCCGGCTGCCGCTCGGCTGGTACACGGCGGGCCGGGTCGGCGAGGTCTCGCTGCTGGCGGGTCGCGGGGTACTGCAGGCCATGAGCGTGATCGCCCATCTGCTCGCGCCGTTCGTTTCCGCCGCGGTGACACCGCTGACCATCCTCGTCGTGATCTTCGCGTTCGACTGGCGGATGGGGCTGGCCGCCGCTGTCGCGGTTCCCCTCATCGCGGTGATCCAGGCGTGGTCGGGACGCGCCATGACGGCCGCCGACCACGAACGCCACGCGGGCGATCAGGAGGCCGCGCGCCGGGTCATCGAATATCTCCAGGCCCAGCCGGTGCTGCGGACCGGTGGTCGCATCACCGAAGGCTATCGGGCACTGGATGATTCGCTGCGCGATGTCGAACGTGCGTCGCGCCGGCTTGCCCTCTCGGCATTGCCGGGCGTCGTCGCGCTGACCGTAGTGGTGCAGGCGGTTTTCACGGCGCTGCTGGCGCTGGGCGTCTATCTCGCCCTCGGCGGGCAGCTCGGTACGGCGGAACTGCTCGCCATCCTCGTACTGGCCGCACGCTGCGCCGACCCGTTGCTGAAGCTGGCCGAACTCGGCGGTCAGTTGCGCGGCGCGCGGGCCGAACTGGTGCGCCTGGACGGGGTGCTGCGGACCGATCCGCTACCGGAGCCACGCGTACCCCTGCGCCCGGAACGCCACGACCTCGCACTCGACCGGGTGACCTTCCGGCACGGCGGCCGGACCGTGCTCGACGAAGTATCACTGGTCGTACCGCACGGGCAGCGGCTCGCGGTCGTCGGATCCTCCGGCGCGGGCAAGACCACACTGCTGCGGCTGCTCGCCCGGTTCTACGACGTCGATGCGGGTACCGTGCGGCTGGGCGGCGTGGATGTCCGCGATATCGGCACCGAGGACCTGATGGCGCGATTCGCGATCGTCTTCCAGGACGTCTACCTGTTCGACGGCACCCTCGAGGAGAACATCCGCCTGGGCCGTCCCGGTGCCGGGGACGACGAGGTGCGAGCGGCGGCCACGGCCGCCCAGCTCGACGAGGTGATCGCCCGCCTGCCCGACGGCTGGGCCACACATGTCGGCGCGGGCGGCGCCTGGTTGTCGGGGGGTGAACGCCAACGGGTCTCGATCGCCCGCGCGCTGCTGAAGGACGCGCCGATCGTGCTGCTCGACGAGGTGACCTCGGCGCTGGACCCGGTGAACGAGGCCGCCGTGCACGACGGGATCGAACGGCTGATGGCGGGCCGCACAGTGGTGCTGGTCGCGCACCGGCTGCGCACGGTCCGCCGGGCCGACCGGGTGATCGTCCTCGACGCGGGGCGGATCGCCGAGGACGGCACCCACGACGAACTGCTGGCCCGCGGCGGACGTTACGCGCGGCTCTGGGAGATATCGGCGGCGCCGCTGGCCGGCAGCGGGTGAACCGGCCTCACGCCCCGGCGACGCCGGCCCGGATCACCGCCGCGGTGGTGGCCGGATCGTAGTCGTCGGCGACCCCACCCACCAGGATCAGATCGCCCTCGATATGCCGGGAGCGCAGCGGCGCGATCTCGCGGTATGCCGGCGAATCCCACCAGGCCCGTGCCTCGTCGAGCCCGGGGAAGCCGATCACCACGATATGGCCGGGCCAGCTGCCCTCCACGACCTCGTGCTGGGTGCCGTGCACCAGGAACCGGCCGCCGTACGGTGTGAAGGTGGCGGTGATGCGCTCGATGTATTCGGCGATCTCCGGGTGCGGGGCGGCTGCACGCAGGTGGGCCGGGCCGATCAGGGCGTGGAATACAAGGCGGCGAGATCGACCAGCACGGGTGTCTCGGGACCGTTGCGCCGCTGCCCTGGTGCGGCGCCCGCCGCGCGAAGATTCTCGTCGAATCCCGCGCCGCTGTAGCAGGCAAGGACGGTCTCGCTCGTGTCGTATCCTTTGGCCGCCAGCAATTCCTGTGCCCGCCGCAGCCGGTCGAGATGCCCGAGAGTTATGGTGCGGTCCCACTTGACCTCACCCAGTGAGAGTATCCGCCTGGATCGGCCCGATTCCTCAGGTGCGAGCACCGCGACATCGACCTGGATCTGTCGCTTTTCCTTGGGATCGCCGATCGTTGCGGAGGCCACCTGGCCAGGTAGATCACCGAAGACCTCGGGGCCTGCCGACATCGCCCACTCCCGGCACAGTCGCTCGAAGTGGGGGCCGACCACCTGCGCCGGGAAGGTGGCCTGTGAATTACGCCAGGCGGCTTCGGGGTTGCCGCGTTCCAGACGTGTCCACTCACGTCGCATGATCGCCTCGTAGAACACGATCAGCGGCTCGACGATCCGGAAGACCGACTTCCCTCGGTTGAACGGATCGATTTCCCGGATGATCAGCTGCGCGTCCTCCAGTATCGACAGGGGGTGCCCGATATCGGTGGAGTTGCGGCCGATAGCGTTCGCGATTCCCCCTCGTGTCGTATGTCCTCCGGCAATGGCGCCCAGTACGGCGTGATACAGCGCCACATCACGGATCTCGGTTTCCTCGGCCAGCAGATACCGTGCTTCCCGGAACAGGGGTACTTGCGGGTTGAGCACCGTGCGCAGTACCCAGGAATCGAAATCCGCCAGCGAGGCGGGTGTATCGCCCGCGACGAACTCACGTCGATATGCGGGCGTCCCGCCGACGATCGCATGGACCAGCACTGCCAGCCGCGGATCCTCCAAACCCCAGAATCGAGCGGACTCCCTGTACCCGAGGGGCTTGACGACCAGTTCCAGGCTTGCCCGTCCACGCAGTGGGGCGCTGCCGGCCAGCAGCCGTCCCATGACGGACATGGCAGATCCGCACAGCAATATCCGTGACCCGGCCTTCCGTGCGTCGCCACGTGGGTCCAGTGCCCGCTGCAGTAACGAGGGAAGTGCCGGACTGGCCTTGCTGAGATATGGAAACTCGTCGATCACGATCAATCCGTCGCCCACCACCGTGAACAGTCGCTCGAGGGCCTCGCCCCAGTCGCGGAACGCGTAACGGCCTCCGCCTGCGTATGCCGCGACGGCTTCACCGAATCCGCGCAGCGCCTCGACTTCGGCCGCGTCCGTCGCCGTGAAGAAGAACCCTCCACCGGCATCGGCCAAGGCGTCCAGCAGATAGGTTTTGCCCTGACGACGGCGGCCGCTGACGATGCCCAGCCGTACGTCCGGGCTCGGTGACGTCGCGAAACGTACGAGACCCCCCCATTCGCGGTCACGGTCGAATACTCGGTCCGGCTTCACCCAGGTCATTCTTAGAAGTATAGTTATAAGAACTATACTTCTATAGTACGTCGGCGGATGTGTTCCGGTCTCGACGAAGCGCGGTCGCGAGGGCGGCGATCTGGTCGACCGGCGGGTCGTAACCGGGGAAGTAGCAGCACACCCGGTCGGTGATATCGCCGAAACGGTGGATGATCTCGGCGGCGCAGTCCTCCGGAGTGCCGCGTACGGCCAGGGTTTCGAGCATCTCCTCGGAGACGCGGTCGAACATCCGCATGATGTCACCGGTTTTGGACAGAGCGTTGAGTTCGGGCTGGAGATCACCCCAGCCCTCCACTTCCAGCACCGGGCGGTAGGCCGGGGTCGAACCGTAGAAGGCCAGCAGGCCGCGGACCCCGCGTGACGCCGCCGCGAGTTCGTCGGGGGTTCGGCCCATGGCGACGATCACCTGTGGATAGAGGGGGAATTCCGTCCGGCCCGCCCTTTTCATCCCCTCCGCCACCGCCGCCAGGGTCCGCTCCCGGAAATGGCGACGGCTGTTGAACGGCATCACCAGCAGGCCGTCCGCGACCTCGGCGGCGGTCCGGGTCATCACCGGGCCCAGCGCGCCGAGCAGCACCGGCGGCGGGCCGTAGGGGTTGGGGCCGGGGACGAACGTGGGCGGCATGAGGGTGTGACGGGTGTGCGCACCCCGGAAGTCCAGCGGGGTGCCGTCCTGCCAGGAGGTCAGGATGGCTCGTACGGCGAGCACGATCTCGCGCATCCGGGCCGCCGGCGCCGACCAGGTGGCGCCGTAGCGCTTCTCGATATGCGGCCGGATCTGCGAACCGAGCCCGAGCCGGAAACGGCCGTGCGACATCAGCTGCAGATCCCAGGCCGCATGCGCGAGATGCATCGGACTGCGCGGCATGGCGATCGCGACATTGGTCATCAGATCGGCGTCGACCTGTCCGGCGACCGCCGCCAGCGGCAGCAGCACATCGTGCGGGCCTTCGAAGGTGAACAGCCCGGCGGCGCCCGCGGCGGTGAGGGTGTGCGCGCGCCGCACCGCGCGGTCGGGCCGGGCATCGAGCTGGAGGTCGAGCAACATCACCTCATCCAAGTGCACGACGGCCGCCGCGGCGGGTGATCGGGTGGAACGGGCGCCGGGATCAACCGTCGCGGCCGGCCCGCCACCGCGCGATCGTCCGCCCGATCTCGGTGGCCGGTGGCTCGCCGTACATCCATTCGCGCGCCAGGCGGTGCCAGTTGGCCGTGGTGCGCAGCTGACCCAGCGCGGCGAAAGTGAACAGGTCGGCGCGCCGGGAGAACGCGTGTTCCGGGGGAAGCAGCTGGTGTCTGAGCCCGTGGAATTCGCTGCGCCGCGGGTCGGCGGCGAGGATCAGCGCGCTGGTCGCGAGCTCGGGTGTGATCTCCAGTTCGTCGTCGAACAGATGCCAGCCCGCGGCCGCCCAGATGTATTCCAGGCACTCCCGCGGGGTGACACCGGCGCCGGGGTCGACGATGCCGCGGTTCACCCATTCGCGGTACACGTCCTCGCCGCGCAGTTCGCACGCCGCCCGCAGGCAGGTGCGTTCGAGCTCGACGTGTACCGCGTCCATCGTGTGGAAGAGACCGAAGTCGACGAAGCACAACCGGCCGTCGGCGCCGAGCAGGATATTGCCGGGGTGCGGGTCGCCGCAGAATTCGTTGTCGGTGAACAGCGAACCGATGTAGAAGCGGTAGATCAGCTCACCGTATCGGCCGCGGTCGGCGTCGGGCAGTTCCCGCAGGTGTTCGAAGGACCGGCCGTCGACGAATTCGGTGACCAGGACGTGGCGGCCGCAGAATTCCCCGACGACGTCGGGCACGGTGACGAAGGGGTGGTCGCGATAGCGGTGCGCGATCCGGTGCTGGGTGTGCGCCTCGCGCGGGTAATCGAGTTCGCCGAGAATGTTGCGGGTGATCTCGTCGAGGAAAGCGGTGTCCGCGACGGTGGGCAGCACCGATTTCCAGAGCTTGCCGAACCAGGCCAGGTTGCGCATATCCGCGGCGACGGCCTCGTCGACACCCGGATACTTCACCTTCACCGCCACCGCGCGCCCGTCGTGCAGCCGTGCGCGGTACACCTGCCCGATGGAGGCCGCGGCGACCGCGGTCTCGTCGAATTCCGCGAACACCCGCGAAAGGGGCCCGAGGTCACCCTCGACGACACCCCGCATCTCGTCGAACGGGAACTCCGGTGCGCTGTCACGCAGTTCGGCGAACCTCGCCCGGAACTGTTCGCGATAGGACTCGGGGACCAGATCGAGGTCGAGCACCGAGAGCATCTGCCCGATCTTCATGGCGGCGCCCCTCATACTGCCCAGCACGGTGACCGCCTGCTGTGCGGTTTGCATGGCGGAGCGCTCGGCCATGATCTTCCTGGCCTGCTCCGGCCGCCCGACCATGGCCAGGCGGGTGGCCGCACCGCGTACGGCGCCACCGGCCGCCAGCCGGCCGAGCTGCCCACCACGCGTCACTCGGCCCCCGGGGATCCGGCTATCCACGCATACCTCCGTGGCGATCCGGTGCCGGGCACCTTCCGCCCTGGTTTGTCCCCGGCGCCAACCGGCCGCCGCGGGGGTTGTCATCGGGACGGGATAATCCCGAACGGGCGTCGATCCGCCCGAAGTGAGCAAAGCTCAGGTTCATCCGGAGAGGAGTGCCATGAGGAGCAGAACCGCCCGTCCGGGTCGACGGCCCACACAGGAGCGGGCCAAGGCCACCCGGGAGCACATTCTCGACACCGCGGCCCGGTTGTTCGGGGAGCGCGGTATCGCCGACACCTCCACGAACCGGATCGCCGCGGAGGCCGGGGTCAGTATCGGCACGGTGTACCGGTACTTCTCTGACCGGTCGGTGATGGTCGACGAACTGCTCGAACGGTTGCTCTCCGACGCCGAACGCAGTTTCACCGGATGGTTCTCGGAAATCTCGCGCACACCGGTCCACGGGTTGCGCGGCGCGATGCCGGAAATACTGCTGAGCCTGCTGGAGATGTTCAGCACCGAACTGGCGGCGAATACGAAACTGGTCCGCTCGCTGGTCGACGGTGTCCAGTTCTACAGCAGCGGACTGCCCGAGTTCGAGCCGCGCCTGCGCCTGCTGGTGAAGCTGGTGCTGATCCAGATCTTCGGCCCGGGCGACGATCGCACCTACGACACGATGGCCTATGTGCTGGTCAACGCCGGATTCTCGGCCGTCCTGCGGACCGCGGCCACCGAAGTACGTCCCGAGGACCGCACGGAGATCATCGCCATGACCGCGCGGATGATGGGGACCTGGGTCGACGCGGAGATCGAAGCCGGGCAGCCCGAACCCGCGGCCGCGTACCGGCCGCGTGCCGTGGCCGGGAACGGGCACGCACCCGGCTGAAGCGACCGAAACCCGGCATCCGGCGCCGGCGGGGCCGCTACTGCGCGAGCGGCAGATCGGCGCTGTCACCGCGGTCCATATCGGTGAGTCCGGCGAAGGTACGGACGACGAGGGCCGACCGCAGCTGCCACAGACCGGCCGCGGTGGTCGGGTCGAAACCGGTGAGCTGCCCGATGCGCTTGAGCCGGTAATCCACCGTGTTGGCATGGATATGCAGGGCCCGGGCCGTCCGCCGGCGATTGAAATCGTTGCCGATATGACGCGCCAGGGTTTCGAGCAACTCGGGGTGGTCGTCGAGCGGATCCAGTTGCGACGCCAGGCTGTGGCGGCCCGGCCCCGGCCTGCTGAGCTGGTATTCCAGCGCCACGTCACCGAAGCGGTACAGCCCGGGCGGGCAGTGCAGCCGCTGGACCACATCGAGTAGTTCGTGCACCCGCCCGACGACGTCGGGAACCTCGGTGACGCGGGCACCGGCGACCGTCGCGGTCACCGGGACCCGGGCGGCCCCGGACAGTCTGTCGATCAGCTCGTCCAGCCGATCCTCGGCGAGTGCGTCGCCGGGCACGAGCACCGTCCCGCCGTCGACGCTGAGCAGTGCGAGAACACCCTCGCCGGTCCGTGTCAGTTCCGATTGGATCCGGCGCAGTTTGCGGCGTGCGACGATCCGGCCGTCGAGCGCGGGATGGGATTCGTCGGGATGCTCCGCGATCGCCAGCGCGAGAACGTGATAGCTGTCGGCGATCGCGATACCGGATTCCCGCGCCATGGTCGAGGTCGGGTGGCCGCCGAGCACCGCGGAGGTGAGCGTATGCACCGCCGTATGGTGCTCCGCGACCGCGGACCGGTATTCGCGGACGTAGGCGCCGGCCACGGTGGTGTTCATCGTGTCGAGTAGTTCCACCACCATTCGCGAGCCGTCCAGCACGCTGTTCAGGTCCCGCTCGGTCGCCGCCGCGGCGATGAGGTCCAGACCGAGTTTGAACCCCTCGTGGATGGCGTGCAGGATCGTGGTGATGGGTATCCCTTCGCGGGCCCACTCCTCGGCGGCGGCCGCCAATCTGCCGGTCTGGGCCGGGATATCGCCGCCGTCCAGGACCGCGACGGCCGTTTCCAGGCATGCCCTGGTGATCGCGGTGATCTCCCCCGACACCACATCGCCGGGCAGGGTGCCGCAGGTGGTCACGTTCTCCACGAAGTGCCCGACCATCTTTCGTGAGACCCGGTGGACGTCCTTCAACGGCGCGGACATCGGATTCCCGGGGTATTTCGCAGCCGCGGGAAACGCGCTGCGGGTTGCCCTCGTGCCCGGAGTTGTCATCGTCGACTTCCTTCCGCCCAAACCGTGCGGGCAACGCTGCCTCGCTGTCCCGGTGCGCCCGAGTGATCCGAGTCCCCGCACTCGATTCGGCTCGCCGCTCCAGATCGGTAGAAACGACCCTAAGGTCTGCGGCGACTCACCTTCTACTTTTCTTTCCGGCACCTGCCGGGCGGTTGTCTCACCGGCTGTGAGCAGCGGTGATATCGGTGCCCGGGCGGTCCGGGTGGGTGCCGGGCAACGATAAACTCGACGACCGCTCACTTTTGACGCGCCCACGACGAACGACGCCGGGAGCGATCCGTCTCGGGTCGAGACGGTCCGCTCCCGGCGTCGGGACCGCTATCGCTACCGGTCGGTCGGAGCGAAGGCCTCTTCGATGATCTCGGCCTGCTCCACCGCGTGCACCTTGCTCGACCCCGAGGACGGGGCCGACATGGCGCGGCGCGAGATGCGGCGCAGGCGGCCCAGCCGCTGCGGCAGCAGTTCCGGCAGATTCAGGCCGAAGAACGGCCACGCACCCTGGTTCGCCGGTTCCTCCTGGACCCAGGCGATCTCGGTGGCGTTCGAGTACCGTTCCAGCGCCTCGTTCAGGCGGAACTTCGGCAGCGGGTAGAGCTGCTCGACCCGGACGATGGCCACATCGTCACGCTTGCGCTTGGCCTTCGCGGCGGCCAGCTCGTAATAGAGCTTGCCGCTGGTCATCAGGATGCGCTTGACGGCACCGCGATCGCCGATGCCCTGCTCGTAGGTGGGTTCGTCGAACACCGACCGGAACTTGGACTCGGTGAAATCCTTCAGATCGCTGACCACGGCCTTGTTGCGCAGCATCGACTTCGGGGTGAAGACGATCAGCGGCCGGCGGATGCCGTCGAGCGCGTGGCGGCGCAGCAGATGGAAGTAGTTGGCCGGGGTGGACGGCACCGCCACCGTCATCGAACCCTCCGCGCACAGCTGCAGGAAGCGTTCGATACGGCCGGAGGTGTGGTCCGGGCCCTGGCCCTCGTGCCCGTGCGGCAGCAGCAGCACGACCTCGGAGAGCTGGCCCCATTTCGCCTCACCGGAGGAGATGAACTCGTCGATGATCGACTGCGCGCCGTTGACGAAGTCACCGAACTGGGCCTCCCACAGCACCAGCGCGTCCGGGTTGCCCAGCGAATAGCCGTATTCGAAGCCGACGGCGGCGTATTCGCTCAGTGCCGAATCGTGCACCGCGAACCAGCCGGGGTTCGCGCTGTTGAGGTTGTGCAGCGGGGTGTACTCGGCCGCGGTCTTGCGGTCGATGATCACCGAATGCCGCTGGGTGAAGGTGCCGCGCCGGGAATCCTGACCGGTCAGGCGCACCGCGCGCCCCTCGTCGATCAGGGTTCCGAAGGCCAGCAACTCGGCGAAGGCCCAGTCGACCTTGCCCTCGTAGGCCATCTCGCGGCGCTTCTCCAGCACCGGCTGCACGCGCGGATGCACGCTGAAACCGTCGGGCACATTGAGGAACGCGTCACCGATGCGCTGCAGCACCGATTTGTCGACCGCGGTGAGCACGGTGGACGGGATCTGCTGATCGTCCTCGACCGATTCGCTCGGGCCCTGGGCGTACTTCTCCAGCTCCCGGACCTCGTTGAAGACCCGTTCCAGCTGGCCCTGGTAGTCGCGCAGGGCGTCCTCGGCCTCTTTCAGCGAGATATCGCCGCGGCCGATCAGGCTTTCGGTGTAGCTCTTGCGGACACTGCGCTTGGTGTCGATGACATCGTACATGTACGGCTGGGTCATCGACGGGTCGTCGCCCTCGTTGTGACCGCGACGGCGGTAGCAGATCAGGTCGATGACCACGTCCTTGCGGAACTTCTGCCGGAAATCGACCGCCAGACGCGCGACCCAGTCGCAGGCCTCGGGATCATCGCCGTTGACGTGGAAGATCGGGGCACCGATGAACTTGGCGATATCGGTGGAGTACTCGGTGGAGCGGCTGTTCTCCGGGGCCGTGGTGAAGCCGATCTGGTTGTTCACCACGATATGGATGGTGCCGCCCGTGCGGTAACCCCGCAGACCCGACAGGTTCAGCGTTTCCGCGACCACGCCCTGGCCCGCGAACGCGGCGTCACCGTGCAGCATCAGCGGGACGACCGAGAAGCCCTCCTCGCCGTCGCCCTTGTCCAGCAGATCCTGCTTGGCGCGGACCAGACCTTCGAGCACCGGGTCGACCGCTTCCAGATGCGAGGGGTTGGCGGTCAGCGAGACCTCGATCTCGTTGTCGCCGAACATCTGCAGGTAGGTGCCGCGCGCGCCGAGGTGGTACTTCACATCGCCCGAGCCGTGGGTGGCGGCCGGGTTCATATTGCCCTCGAACTCGGTGAAGATCTTCGAGTAGGGCTTACCGACGATATTGGCCAGCACGTTGAGCCGGCCGCGGTGCGGCATACCGATGATCACCTCGTCCAGCGCGTATTCCGCGCACTGGTCGATCACGGCGTCCATCATCGGGATGACCGATTCGGCGCCCTCCAGCGAGAAACGCTTCTGGCCGACGTATTTGGTCTGCAGGAAGGTCTCGAACGCCTCGGCCGCGTTCAGCCGGTTCAGGATGTACTTCTGCTGGGCGACCGTCGGTTTGACGTGCTTCTGCTCGACCCGATCCTGCATCCATTCGAGCTGATCGCCCTCGAGGATATGCGTGTACTCCACACCGACGTGGCGGCAGTAGGAGTCGCGCAGCACCGACAGCACATCGCGCAGTTTCATCCGCTCTTCGCCGTGGAAGCCGCCGACATTGAACTGCCGGTCCAGATCCCACAGGGTCAGGCCGTGCTGGGTGACGTCGAGATCGGGGTGGCTGCGGAACTTGTCCTTCACCAGGCGCAGCGGATCCGTATCGGCCATCAGGTGACCGCGGTTGCGGTAGGCGGCGATCATCTCCAGCACGCGGGTGCTCTTGTCGACGCCGCGTTCCTTGACGTCCTTGCGCCAGCGGATCGGCTCGTAGGGCACACCGAGACCGTGGAAGATCTCGTCGTAGAACTCGTCGGCGATCAGCAGCGTATGGATGGTGCGCAGGAAATCGCCGGATTCGGCGCCCTGGATGATGCGGTGGTCGTAGGTGGAGGTCAGCGTCATGAGCTTGCCGATGCCGATCTCGGCGATCCGCTCATCGCTCATGCCCTGGAACTCGGCCGGGTACTCCATGGCGCCGGCGCCGATGATCGCGCCCTGGCCCTGCATCAGCCGCGGCACGGAATGCACGGTGCCGATGGTGCCGGGGTTGGTCAGCGAGATCGTCACACCGCTGAAATCCTCGGCGGTGAGCTTGCCGTCGCGGGCGCGCCGGACGATGTCCTCGTAGGCGGTGTGGAACTGCCCGAACGACATCTCCTCGCAGCCCTTGATGGCGGCCACCACCAGGGAGCGGTTCCCGTCTTTACCGGGAAGGTCGATGGCCAGGCCCAGGTTGGTGTGGGCCGGCGTCACCGCGTTCGGCTTCCCGTCGACCTCGGCGAAATGCCGGTTCATATTCGGGAAGGCCTTCACGGCCTGCACGATCGCGTAGCCGAGCAGATGGGTGAAGGAGATCTTGCCGCCCCGGGTGCGGGCGAGATGATTGTTGATGACCAGCCGGTTGTCGATCATCAGCTTCGCCGGCACCGCGCGCACGCTGGTGGCGGTCGGGATGGACAGCGACGCCGACATGTTCTTGGCGACCGCCGCGGCAGCGCCGCGCAGCACCTTCTTCTCGTCGGCGGCCGGCTGCGGCTTCGGCGCGCCCGAGGTGGGCGCCGCGTTCGAGGACGGCGCGGGGGTGGTCTGCGGGGCGCGCTTCTGCTGCGCGGCCGCCGAGGTCTTGGCCGCGGCGTTCGCGGGCGCGGCGGGCTTCTCGGCGGGGGTGGCGGGCTTGGCCGGGGCGGGGGTGGTGGCCCGGGTCCGGACGGAGGCGGCTTCGGCGGGCGCCGGGGCGGGAGCGGAATTCACCGGGGCCGCCGAAGCCGGAGCGGCCTGACTGTTACCGGAATCACCGGAGGTCTCGGGGGTGTAGTCGGCGAGGAACTCGTGCCAGCTGGCGTCTACCGAGGATGGATCCTGTTTGAACTTCTGATACATCTCGTCGACCAGCCACTGGTTCTGACCGAACTGGGATTTTGAGCTGCTCACAGCAGGTGTTCGCCTCATTTCGTTCTTCGCGCTGCGACGTTTGTGACGTGCCCGGCACAAGGGGACCGGTGGATGGGTACCCGATACGCCCTCTGACGAGGATATGCCCCCGCGCACATCGGCTCCGTCACGGACCTCCGGACTACCCCGACCTCATTGATGACGACTCGTCCTCGTCCGAGAATATTCCTTCCGTCGCGCGGGCCGCTGTCCAGAGGCGGGCATACTCGCCGCCGGCCGCGAGCAGCTCGGCGTGGGCGCCCACTTCCACGATCCGGCCCTGTGCCACCACTGCGATCCGATCGGCGCGGGCCGCGGTGGCAAGTCGATGTGCCACCACCACGGTAGTCCGGTTCCGGGCCAGGGATCCGGTCGCGGCCAGGACTTTTTCCTCGGTGTCGGGGTCCAGGGTCGCGGTGGCCTCGTCGAGGAGCAGGACATCGGGCTCGACGAGCTGGGCCCGGGCCAGCGCGATGAGCTGGCGTTGCCCGGCCGAGAGTCCCCGGCCTCGTTCGCCGACCGGACGGTGCATACCGCCGGGCAGCGCCGCGATCACCTCGGCCGCGCCGACCGCGCGGGCGGCCGCCGCGATCTCCGATTCGGTCGCGGATGGTTTCCCGAATGCAATGTTGCTGGCGATATCGCCGGCGAACAAGTGAGCTTCCTGCGGGACCATCCCCAGCCGGGATCGGTATCCCTGCAGCCGGTACTCGCGGATATCCACGCCGTCCGCGCGGATGACGCCGGAATCGGTGGCCGCGAGATCGTAGAGCCGGGCCAGCAGCTTGACGATGGTGGACTTACCGGCGCCCGTCGAACCGACGAGCGCCAGCGAGGTGCCCGGCGGGATACGCAGGTCCACCGCCTCGAGGGCGGCCCGCCCGGCGCCGGGGTAGCTGAACCGCACGGATTCGACGGCGAGATCCCCGCGCAATCCGGCCTCCAGAGGCGCGGCCTGCGGCGAGTCGGCCCGGATCGACGACGGCGTGCGCAGCAGCTCGCCGATGCGGCGCAGGCCCACCCGGGCCTGCTGGTAGCCGTCGAAGACCTGGGACAACTGCTGCACCGGGCCGAACAGCAGTTCCAGATACAGCACGAAGGCGATCAGGGTGCCCGCGCTGGTCCCACCGCCGGCCACCGCGTGCGCGCCGACGAGGATCACCAGGGCCAGGGCCAGATCCGTCCACGAGGCCATGAACGCGAAGTAGAGGGCGATCGCGCGCTGGGCCCGCATCCGGCTCCGCCGGTAGCGGGCGGAGTACTCGGCGAAACGATGCGCGGCGAACCGCTCGTGCCGGTTGGCCTGCACCGCCCGTAGCCCGGCGATGTTCTCCTGGAAATCGGCGTTCACCGTCGACACCCGTTCCCGGGAGATCGTGTAGGCCGCCGACGCGACCCGCCGGAAGATCAGGGTGGCCACTATCAGCGGCGGGAGCACGCCGAGCAATACCACCAGCGCCAGCCCGGTATCGATCACCAGCAGGGCCACCGCGATCCCGGCCAGCGACAGCACACTCACCAGGGCGGTGGACACACCGGTCTGCAGGAACGTCGACAGGGCGTCGACGTCGGTGGTCATCCGCGTCATGATCCGGCCGGACAGTTCGCGTTCGTAGTAGTCCAGCCCGAGCCGTTGCAGATGCGCGTAACTGCGGATCCGCAGGCCGTACAGCACCCGCTCACCGGTCCGGGAGGTGAGCATCGTGGTCGCGGCGGCCACCACCCAGCCGGCCACCACCAGACCGGTACCGAGCAGCGCGGCGACGGTCAGCGCGGACGGATCGCCCCCATCGACGCCGGCGTCGATCGCATGCCGGACCAGCGGCGGGAACCCGATTCCGATCAACGCGTCGAGGGCCAGCAGGGCGACGCTCGCCAGGACCAGGGTCCGGACCGGGCGCAGCAGCCGGGCCAGGGTGAAACCCGGATCGGGTTCGCGCAGCCGGTTCGGATCCAGCCGGGGCCGCTCGGTGGCCGGCGGCAGGCTGTCGATACGGCGCCGCAGCTCCGGGGTCTCGCTGAGTTCGGCCGCGGCCGCCATCCGGTCGGTGGAATGGACCCCCGGCAGGCGTTCGACCACCACCGCGGGGGCGTCCGCGGCGGCCGTCTCCGGCTCCGGCAGGCGGATCACCCGGTCGGCGTGGGCCAGCGTGGATTCGCGGTGGGCCAGGATGATCGTGGTCCGGGAGCCCTGATCGGGCAGGGCGCCGAAGATGGCGGCCTCGGTGACCGCGTCCACCGCCGAGGTGGCGTCGTCGAGCACCAGGATGCGCGGCCGGGCGAGCAGGGTCCGGGCCAGCGCGATGCGCTGGCGTTGCCCGCCGGAGAGGGTGAGTCCCCGCTCGCCGACCACGGTGTCGTACCCGTCGGGGAGCTCCTCGATGAACTCGTCGGCGGCGGCCTGCCGCGCGGCCGCGCGGATCTCGGCGTCGGTGGCGTCGGGCCGGCCCAGCGCGATATTGGCGGCGACGCTGGAACTGAACAGGAACGGATCGTCGAACACCACGCCGACCGCCGACCGCAGCTGCGCGGCGGCGATATCGGCGATATCCACCGCCGCGCCGTCGGCGCCGATCAGACGGATCCGTCCGGAATCGGGCGCGTAGAACCGGGGCAGCAGCAGCGACAGCGTCGTCTTACCGGATCCGGCCGGGCCGATCACCGCGACCGTCTCACCGGGGCGGACCCGCAGGTCGAGATCACGGAGTATCGGCAGGCCGCGGTCGAATCCGAAGGTCACCGCGTCCAGCTCGATACCGAGCGGGCCGTCGGGCACCGGCACCGGACGCGGCGGGTCGGCGACCGCCGGGCCCGCGTCGATCACCTGGTAGACGCGTTCGGCGGCGGCCTGGGTGAGCTGGGCCAGGATGATGACCGAGGCCATGGTGCGCGCGGTGGTGGTCATGGTCGTCACATAGGCGCTGAAGGCGAGGAAGGTACCCAGGCCGATACTGCCCCGCAGGGCCAGCCAGCCGCCGAGCGCGATCACCACCACCAGACCGGCCTGCGGTATCGCGGCCAGTGTCGCGGAGAAGCGGGCGTTGATCCGTGCCGCGCGCATCCGCTCGGCGAACAGGCGTCGGCCGTGCCCCTCCAGCACGTCGACCATCCGCGCCTCCTGGCCGAACCCCTTCACCACCCGGACCCCGGTCACCGTCTCCTCGACGTGCTGGGCCAGTTCGGCGGCCCGCTGCTGGGCCGACCAGGTCGCCGCGTGCAGCCGCGGACGGTTGCGGTAGACCACCACGATCACCAGCGGAACCATCAGCAGCGCGACCGCGGCCAGCAGCGGCGACAACCACAGCATCACCGCGGCGGCCAGGACGAATTGCAGGAACGACATCCCCGACAGTGGCGCCATCGCCAGCAGCGACTGCACCAGCTGCAGGTCGGTGATGGACCGCGACACCACCTGGCCGGTCCGCAGGGCGTCCTGACCGGCCCCGTCGAGCCGCTGCAGCGAGCCGAGCAGTTTCAGGCGCAACCCGTGCTGCACATCCAGGGAGAGTTTGCCGGCCAGCATCCGCCGCCCGAACGAGGCCGCGAACCGGCCCACCGCCAGTACGGCCAGCAGGCCGGCGACGATCCCGATCACCCGGGTCGCGCCGGAGGTCGCCGAATCCACCGCCCACTTGGTGAGCAGCGGCGCCACCACTTCGGCGGCGGCGCCCGCCACCAGGGCCAGCCCGATACCGGCCAGGGTGCCGCGATACTGCCGGCACTCCGACCACAGCCTGCGTATCCACCCCACCTGTGCGTCGCCGTCCATGCGCCCCCTCGAATACCTGTCTGCCATCGACCATAACGACGCCTGCCGACAGGCTCTTGTTCCCCGGTCGAG
Organism: Nocardia sp. NPDC003345; assembly: GCF_053589395.1. Lineage (NCBI taxonomy): Bacteria > Bacillati > Actinomycetota > Actinomycetes > Mycobacteriales > Nocardiaceae > Nocardia > Nocardia sp. NPDC003345. The sequence goes on along the minus strand of NZ_JBSFRU010000051.1, from coordinate 6,279 downwards.
GCCGGGGAGGTGCGGCGGTGCCCGGACCCTAGAGTTCGGCCCGGCGCAGGGTCCACCAACCGGCGGCGCCGATCCCCACCGCCCACAGCAGCAGCACGACGATCGCCGCCGGCGCGGGCGCGAGCAGATCACTGTCGGTGAAGGAACCGGCCAGCAGGATGCTCAGCGTCGCCGACCCCGGCAGCAGCGTGACCACACCCGGGATGCCGATACCGGCGGTCACCACCCACAACAGCGGTTCGGCCAGCAGCAGCCAGCCCACCACCGAGCCGATCGCCAGGGCCGGCGTCCGCAGCAGCAGCCCGGCTCCCGTGCCGATCACCGCCCAGCACACCGCGGCCACCAGCCCGCCGCCCAGCACCGCGAACAACGTGCCGGTGAACTCGAACTTCCCCCGTCCGAACAACAGCAGGCAACCCACCGCGACGATTTCCACCGCCAGCGCGGCCGCCAGCGCGGCCACTGCTGTCACCAGGAACTTCGATCCCGCCAGCCGATCCCGGTCGGGGGTGAACAGGGCGGCGAGCACCAGCGAATCGTGCTCGTGCTCACCGGCCGCCCCCGCGGCGCCGAAAACCCCGGCCGCCAGGACCACCGCGGCCAGCGCCAGATACACCCCGATGGTCGCGGCACCCGTCACCGGATCGGCCTCCGGATCACGCGGGCCCGCCGCCAGCGCGGTGATCGACACCGCCACGATCGCGACCGCCACCACCAGCCCGGCCAGCACCCGCGGGTAGCGCAGGCTGGCGGCCTTGCGGTACTCGGAGAGCACGGGCGGAATCAGTTCCGCGGGAACCACATCGATCATCGGGACACTCCGTACGGCAGGGGAGCGGGCGACTGCACGGTCGGCGCGAGATGGGTCAGCGAGGCGAGCACCCGATCCGGATGGATCCGGTCGGCGACGATATTGTCCAGCCGGACCCGCGCGGCACGCGCGGCGCTCACGATATCGTCCTCGGTCGCCTCCGCCACGGCCAGCTGATCGTCCGGGCGGATCACCGCATCGGTGAAACCGCGCGCCGCCAGCGCGGTCGCGACGGCGATCGACGACGACGAGGCCACCACCAGCCGATCCGGGTTGCGCCGCCGCAGCCGGGCCGGACTCCCCTCGAACACCACGGACCCGCCGCTGAGCACCACCAGATGGTCGGCGATCGGCAGGGCCGTGACCAGGCTCTGCGTGGTGAACAGCACGGTCCCGCCGCGTTTGGTGTGGTTGCGCAGGAAACCCTGCAGCCAGGACAGCTCGCCCAGATGCATACCCGCGGCCGGATCGTCCAGGACGAGCACTCGCGGATTGCCGAGCAGGGCGGTGGCCAGGGCCGCCCGGGACTCCTCACCCGAGGTCAGGTCATCGGGAACGGCGCGGGCCCGCTCGGCCAGCCCGGTCGCCTCCAGTACGGCCGTCACTCTGCTGTCCGGATAGCCGCCGGCCGCCGCGTACACCCGCAGATGGTCGCGGACGGTCCGGCGCGGATGCAGCCCGCGGGGTGTGAGCACCGCGCCCAGCGCGGAACTTCCCCGGCCGCCCGCCAACGTCGCCGACCCCGCCGTCGGCGGCAGCAACCCCAGCAGGATCCCGGTCACCGTCGACTTACCCGAACCGGGCGGTCCGACCAGTGCGGCACAGGTGCCGTACCCGATATCGAACGAGATGTCCTGGGCGCCGACGGCGAAATCCGGATAACGCTTCGTCAGCCCCCGGACCGAGATCGCGGGACCGGCGGGCGGCGGCGTCACCGAGAACCGGCCGGTGGCTGCCGGCGGTCCTGGGCCAGCGGCGCGCCCTCGAACTGCGGCTCGACCCCATCACCGTACGGCGCGGCGGTACCGGCCGGCGGCAGGGCCGGCTTGGCGGGCGGCGGCGCAAGCTCCGCGTCCACCACCATCCCGTCGGCGAAATACGCCGGCGACGGGCCGAAAGCCTTGCGGGCGTTGTTGATCGTGGCCTTACCGAGCGCCCGGTTACCCACCCCGCCGATCACCGCGCCGATACCGGCCGGCACCACCTTGCCCGCCATCAACGCGGCACGTTTGGTGAGGAATCGGACGATGAACCGCTTCACCAGCGAATCGTTCATCCCGGCCAGCCCGGGAATCTTGTTCGCGAACACGGTGCCCCAGTTCTTGGCGCTGGTCCCGACGCTCTTCTGCACGATCTCCATACCGCTGTCGCCGAGCACCACCGCCAGCACCAGGGCCCGGCGCTGTTCCACATCCTCGGGCCGCACCCCGTGCACGGCGGCGACAGCGAGCGTGAACAGCGCCGACGCCTCCATGAAGAACGTGGTCTCCGCGCTCACCGCGGCCAGCGCGGCGATGGTGCCGACACCGGGGATCGCGGCGGAGGCGCCGACCGCGCTTCCGCTACCGGTCACCGCCAGCAGATATTGGCGTTCCAGCCGCTCGACGATCTGCGCGGGTGTGTCGTCGGGGTGGGCACGCCGCAACCGCGCGACATACTTGGCGACAGCGGGTGCTTGTAGACGGGAACCGTGGTCGAGTGCCTCGATCACGGCCTTTTCCAATGCCCCGTTACGCACGGCGTCATCCCTCCTCTTGGCCTCTCCGTGCACTGTAGGGCACGGGGGCCGGACGTTCCTTCTACCGATAACGGAGTACCCGGTTATTCGGTTCCGAAAGCGGGGGCGGGGTCAGGCGGGGCCGTTGGCCGGGGGGATCTGTTCGGCGGGGAGGGGGGCTTCGGGGGGTGTGCCTTCGCCGAAGGGGCGGCCGCCGAGGGTTTCGCGGTGGTGGGGGGTCAGCCAGTTGGTGAGGCTGGGGCCCTCGGGGACGATCCGGGTGGGGTTGATGTCGGTGTGGACCTTGTAGTAGTGGTCCTTGATCTGGGGGAAGTCGATGGTGTCGCCGAAGCCGGGGGTCTGGAAGAGGTCGCGGGCGTAGGCCCACAGGGCGGGCATCTCGGTGAGTTTGCTCCGATTGCATTTGAAGTGGCCGTGGTAGACGGGGTCGAAGCGGACCAGGGTGGTGAACAGGCGGACGTCGGCCTCGGTGATGGTGTCGCCGACGAGGTAGCGCTGGGTGGTGAGCCGGTCCTCCAGCCAGTCGAGTGCGGTGAACAGGCGGTCGTAGGCGGCCTCGTAGGCGTCCTGGGCGCCGGCGAAACCGCAGCGGTAGACGCCGTTGTTCACTTCCCGGAAGACGCGGGCGTTCACCTCGTCGATCTCGGCGCGCAGCGGTTCGGGATAGAGCCGCGGGGCGCCGTCGCGGTGGTATTCGGTCCACTCCAGGGAGAAATCCAGGGTGATCTGCGCGTAGTCGTTGGTCACGACCTGACCGGTGGGCACATCGACCACGGCGGGCACGGTGATGCCGCGCGGATAGTCGGGGAAGCGGGCGAGGTAGGCGTCGCGCAGGCGGGGGATGCCCAGGACCGGATCCACACCGCCGGGGTCGAGGTCGAAGGTCCAGCTGAGTTTGTCGTGGGTCGGTCCGCACAGGCCCAGGGAGAGCACCGGCTCCAGGCCGAGCAGGCGCCGCACGATCAGGGTGCGGTTGGCCCAGGGGCAGGCCCGGGCGGCGACGAGACGGTAGCGGTTCGGTTCCACGGGGTAGCCGTCGCGGCCGTCCGCGGTGATCCGGGTGGTGATGTAGTTGGTATCGCGCTTGAATTCGCCCGGTTCGACGTAGCTGCCCTGTTCCGTTCGCGAGTCGGTCATGGCACCAGTCTCGCAGCCCGGGGCCATAAGCTGGCGCCATGAGCGATACCAAACCCACTCGGCTGGAGCGCACGAAGACCGCCGGCGGTGCCGAAGTCGCCACGCTGACGCTCGCGGCCCCACCGCTGAACCTCTTCGACCAGGCGATGTTCGATGCCCTGGTGGCGGATGTCGCCGAGTTGTCGGCGCGGCCGCCGCGTGCGGTGCTGATCCGGGCCGAGGGCAAGGTCGTCTCGGGTGGGGTGGACGTGCATACCTTCCAGGGGCTCACCGCGGACCAGGGCGCGGGCCTGTGGCAGGACCTGTTCACCCGGATCTCGCATCCCATCGAGGCCCTGCCCTGTCCGGTGATCTTCGCGGCGCATGCGCTGACCCTCACGGCGGCGTTCGAGATCGCGCTGGCCTGCGATGTGATCCTGGCCGCGCCGAAGGCGAAGTTCGGGCTGGTGGAGATCGTCGTGGGGCTGACGCCGTCGATGGGCGGGCCGCAGCGGCTGGCCGAACGCGCGGGGTCGGGCCGGGCGCGGGAACTGGTGATGACCGGCGACCTCTACGACGCGGCCACCATGCGCGAGTGGGGCGTGGTCAACCAGGTGCACGACGACGTGGATACCGCCGCGCTCGCCCTGACCCACCGGCTGGCCGAGGGGCCGACCCGGGCCCATGCCGCCACCAAGCGGATCGTCGAGGCGTGGCGGTCGGGCGGGGTGGCCCATGCCGACGCGGTGACTCCGCAGGTGTCGGGGGAATTGTTCGGCACCGGGGATCTGCCGCGCGCGGTGCGCAGCTTCCTGGAGGAGGGTCCCGGGAAGGCTGTTTTCGAGGGCCGGTGACCACGGGCGGCCGCCCGGACCGGTGATACCGCCGGCCGTACGGCGCCGCCTGCACGAGCCGATCCGGCCGATTCGACCGGTCTGCACCCATTTCTGTGATCTGCGTCATATAGTCACGGGAGACAGACTGTTCGATTCGGGCGGAGGTCCGATGCAATCCGGTACGACCACGATCATCGGGCCCGCTGCCGGGCCGCATATCCGGAGCGCGACGAGCCGGACCGGAGCGGCGGCACCGGTGGTGGAGTTCCACATCACCGACCCGGGCTCGGCCGCGCCGCTCTCGCGCGGCGCCGACGGCGTCCTGCGCTACGGCAACCTCAGCCCCGCCCTCACCGAACTCCTCGACCTGCAGGTCCATGCCTTCTCGCAGCGGGAGGCCGTGGTGGAGATCGGCGGCGGCCGGCTGACCTACCGCGAGCTGTGGCATTCGGCCTCCCGGGTGGCCGGTGGGTTACAGGAGCACGGGATCGGCTACGGCGACCGGGTCGCCGTGCATATGCCGCCCGGTGTCCGGTGGGTCCAGGCCTTCCTGGGCGCGTTGCTCAGCGGTGCGGTCCCGGTGCTGGTGCATCACGGACTGCCCGGTGAGCTGGCGGACCGGGTCATCACCGACAGCGATGCCGACTTCGTGCTGGGCTCGCCCGAGCGGGGATGCGGCGCGACCCGCGGTGACCAGTACCGGTCCGCCGACCTACCCGACGGCGCGGCGTTCATCGACGACGGCGCGGCCCTCAACGATCTCGCCCTGCTCTGCTACACCACCGGATCGGGCGCCGCGATCGCCCCGACCGGTGTGGAACTCACCAACGAGAATCTGCTCTCGGCGATCCGGTCCATGGTCGCGGCCCTGGACCTGCCCACCGAGGGGTTGCGCAATCTCCTGCTGCATCCGCTGGCCTCGGCCGGCGGCTGCGTCGATCAGCTGCTGCCGACGTTCGCGGTCGGCGGCACGGTCGTGCTGGCCCGGGGGCGGGCCGCGGTCGCCGCGGCCATCGCGACCGAAGCCGTCGACACCCTGGCCGCGAACGCGAGCATCCTGCGTGGCCTGCTACCCGGTCTGGCCGCGGGCCGGGCCACCGGGTTGCGGACGGATCGGGTGATCCGGATCAGCACCGCCGACCAGCGCCGGGCCGCGTCCGACGAAGACACGCCCGGACCCACCTTCGCCCGCGACCTCGGTGAGGTGTTCCCCTCGGCCCGGCAGTGGTCGGTCTGGGGCGCCACCGAGACCAGCGGTATCGGTCTCGCGGTGGGCCCGACGGCGGGGGCGGCCGAAAGCACCGACGATTCCGTCCTGGGCTTCCCGTTCGGCGGTACCGAACTGGCGCTGTGCGGGCCGGAGGCCACTACCGGGCACGGTGAGCTGCTGTGCCGCGGGCCGAATGTCACACCGCGGTACTGGAATGATCCACAGCGCACCGCCGACCGGTTCACCGGGACCTGGTTCCACACCGGTGACCAGGTCAGTATCGGCGCCGACGGATTGGTGCGGCGCAGCGCCTGACGGTCAGGCCACCAGCCGGTCCCGCAGCTGTTCGCGCAGCCGCGGGGTGAAACCGATCGCCGTCAGGTAGGTGTCGAAATCCCCGTGCAGCTCGTTGCTGGATGCCACGCCCGCGCGCAGGTACTCCTCGCGCACCTCCAGGACGGGCGCGGGCAGTTCGTCGCCGAACTCGTTTTTCAGCGTGGAGCGCAACTGGGCCACCGCGTCATTGCTGAGCAGATAGTCGGTGAGGATCTCGGCCTCGCCGACACCG
>NZ_JBSFRU010000050.1:0-27102 GCF_053589395.1 Nocardia sp. NPDC003345 | reverse complement strand
AATACCTCGGCGGCGCCGTGGGATCGTCCGTCCCGCCCGGACCGACGATCTGGGAACTTCCGATCCGCCCGGAAGGAATCTATTTCGCGCTGCGGCACTATGCCGACCGGTTTCCGGGTAAACCGCTCTACATAGTCGAAAACGGTATGGCCACCGATAACGGCCGCCCACGTGCGGACGGATTCACCCGCAGCGCCCATCTCCAGGACACCGTCTACTGGATCCAGCGTGCCCGGGCCGACGGTATGAACGTGATGGGCTACAACTACTGGAGTCTCACCGACAACTACGAATGGGGCAGCTACCGGCCGCGATTCGGGCTCTACACCGTCGACACCACCACCGACCCGGGGCTCACCCGCCGCCCCACCGACGCTGTCGGCACCTATGCCCGGACAATCGCCGAAGGTGGCGTGCCCGCGGGCTATCGGCCCACCCGGGACCCGGCGCTCTGCGTGCTGGTCGATCCGCCGGACAGTTGCCTGCGCCCCGTAGCGGCCCCCTGAACGCAGGCTTCTGATCTGTATCGGATGCCGGATCGGCCGCGATCCGGTGGGCGGACCCGCCGTCGGCCGCCGAGATCACGGCAGGTGATTCAGGTGCGGAGGGTGTGCGACGGGGTGTGCCCGTAGTGGCGCCGGTAGTCGGCGGCGAAGCGGCCCGGATGGGAGAAACCCCACCGGCGCGCCACCGAGTCGACCGTCTGCCCGTCGGCTGGATCGGCGGCACGCAATTCCTCGTGCGCGCCCGCCAGTCTCAACCGCCGCAGGTACCGCAGCGGTGTCGTGTCGAGGTGCCGCCGGAACGCCAGCTGCAGCGCGCGGGGGGTGACGAAAGCGGCGGCCGCGACCTGGCCGACGGTCACATCCTCGTGCACATGGGATTCGAGGTAGGTGATCGCCCGGCGCAGGGTGTCCGGGTGGGCGTCGCGGCGGTCCCGCGCATCCGGGGCCAGCACCGCGGTGGTGGGCATGGTCGCGAGGATCGTGGCGGCCAAATAGTCGGCGGCGCTGGCCGTGAGTAGGGGGTTACCGGCGGAATCCGGATCGGCCGCGACGCGCTGCAGATGAGTGATCACCGACATCAACTGCCGGTGCGCGGTGGCGCCGGCCGGGCGGTGCCCGCTGATCCGGACGGGTTCGCCGGCGTGCGTGGCGGCGAGCCGGTCCAGCAGCTCGGGTTCGAGCATCGTGATGTCGTAGCGCGATGAGCGGATCACCCCAGAGTAGGGCAGGTCGTGCGGGGTCAGCAGTCCGGTCTCGCCGGGTAGGAAGGTGTCGGTGCCGATATCGTGGTAGTTCTCTTCCACTGTGCCCGAATGCACCGTGACCAGGCAGATCTTGTTCAGCGGCTCGGCGTCGTAGGCCATATCGAAACCGAATTCCAGCCGGTCCAGGCTCACCGGGCCCAGCAGATCGCGGCGGATCCGGGTGCGTACCGCGCCCGGGCTGTCGTTCCCGATCCGCATCTTGGTGTACGCGTTGTTGAGGAATTCCTCTGTCGCCCCCAGATCTTCGCTGTCGAATGCCAGGGTCTGCATGGCGGCCTCTCGATTGTGGGGATGCCGGTGCCGGCGGCACGGTCTCGACCGGCCGGAACGCTGTCCCCGCGCTTCTACGAGACCATCAACGGCCGGGCAGTTCAAATTCGGCGTCCCCGGCCGTGACCTTCGTGACACGCGCGGGCGCGTCGGCAGGACCGGAAACGAAGCGCCTTCGAGGTTCGAAGCCCGAAAACGAAGAGATCCGTTCCGATCGGATTACCACCGCCGGTAGGCGGTAGCCGGGGTTCATTGCCCTCCGGCAGCGCCGTACCGGCGGAGGAAACGGGAAGCGAGGATCTTCATGACATCACCGGTGGTGGTCGACGACGCACCCCGTACCGCGCGGCGTTCGGCCCGCGGTACCGACAGCTACGACGGTATCGAGCCGCTGCTGGAGCGGCTGGCATCGATGGACCCGGGCCGGCCGGAACACCATGAACTGCGCGACGAGATCATGCGCCGATGCCTACCGTTGGCCGACCATATCGCGCGCCGTTTCAGCGGCCGTGGCGAAACCTTTGACGACCTGCACGGCATCGCGTCGGTGGGGCTGGTGCTCGCGGTGGACCGCTACGACGCCACCCGCGGGTCCAGCTTTCTGGCCTTCGCCGTACCGACCATCATGGGTGAGGTGCGCCGCCATTTCCGGGATCACACCTGGGCAGTGCGCGTGCCGCGACGGATCAAGGAGACCCAGCTCACGATCGGGCCCACTGTCGAAAGGCTCAGTCAGAAACTCGGTCGCACCCCCACCGCGCTCGATATCGCGGTAGAGATGAATCTCGACCTGGTGGAGGTGACTCAGGCCCTGCTCGCCGGCAACGCCTACCGCACCGACTCGCTGGACGCCTCACCCGACCACGAGGGCGACGGGGCGCCGGTCGCCAAGACCACCGACGGGCTCGGCGCGGAGGATCCGTCCTACGAGATCACCGACAACGCACTGACCGTCGCTCCGCTGCTGCGCGAACTGCCGCCCCGGGACCGGAAAGTACTGCATCTGCGATTCTTCGAGAACCGCACCCAATCCGAGATCGCCGCCGAGTTGAACGTCTCGCAGATGCAGATCTCCCGAATCCTCACCCGCACGCTGGCCACCCTGCGAGAACGCGCGCTCGACGATTGAGCGGACCGTCCCTGGGACGGTGTCCGGCTCCGGGACGAGGTGTCGTTTCCGGCGCGAAGGTCTCGTACGGCGGTTCGTCCGACTTCCCGCTCACGGCTGCGCGAATATCCCGGCGGTGAGAATGGAGGCGAGTTCGCGGTAGGCGCTCGCGTCGTCCAGTCCGGTCTCGGTGCGGACGCCCCGCTGCTGGATGCGGACCATCATGGTGGTGGTGAGGTCGGCGGCGAAGGCCGCGTGCACGGGCCGGAAGTCGCCGGTGGTGACGCCGTCGTCGATCAGTTCGCGTACCCGGCGGGAGGCGATCCGGGTGTTGCGTTCGTAGACCGCGCGCGCCGGGGCGAACGCGTCGAGGTCGGTCATGAACCGGTCGGAGGTCCCCGCCAGTGCTTCGCCGACCGCGGTGAGATAGGCGGTCACGCGCCCGCGGGGATCGGAGATCGTGGTGATACTCGCTTCCACATCGGCCGTGGCGCGTTTGAAAAAGCGCACCGTTGCCGCCGTGACCAGCTGTTCTTTACTGCCGGCCAGCGTGTACAGGGTGGATTTGGAGCATTTGAGCCGCGCGGCGATCGCGTCGAGCGTCAGGTGGGCGAAGCCTTCGGCGAGGAAGAGTGCGACCAGCTCATCGAACAGTTCGTTGCGGCGGGCCGTCGCGAAGACCGGGTTCTGCTCCATGCGGTGAATGGTACTGAGCGGCTCCTTGCAGTACTGTCTGGGAGTACTGGAGACGAGAACTCAGTACCATCATCCGTATTACCTGCCCAGGAGGCCGCTGTGGCCGTCGATCGACTACTGCCCACCACCGAGGCGCGCGACCTCATCCAGTTGACCCGCGAGATCGCCGACAAGGTGCTCGCGCCGATCGCCGACGGCCACGAGAAGGCGCAGACCTATCCCGAGGGCGTCTTCGCGACGCTCGGGGAGGCGGGGCTGCTCGGCCTGCCCTATCCGGAGGAATGGGGTGGCGGCGGCCAGCCCTATGAGGTCTATCTCCAGGTGCTGGAGGAGATCGCCGCGCGCTGGGCGGCGGTCGCGGTGGCGGTGAGCGTGCACAGCCTGGCGTGCCATCCGGTGTTCGTGTTCGGCACCGAGGAGCAGAAGCGGCGCTGGTTGCCGGAGATGCTGGGCGGGGCGACGATCGGCGCCTACAGCCTGTCCGAACCGCAGGCCGGTTCCGACGCCGCGGCCCTGGCGTGCAAGGCGACGGCGGTCGACGCGGGGTACCGGATCGACGGGTCCAAGGCGTGGATCACCCACGGCGGGATCGCCGATTTCTACAATCTGTTCGCGCGGACCGGGGAGGGCTCCAAGGGGATCTCCTGTTTCCTGGTGCCCGAGGACACCGCCGGCCTGAGCTTCGGCAGGCCGGAGGAGAAGATGGGCCTGCACGCCGTTCCCACCACATCCGCGCACTACGACGGCGCGATCGTGCCCGCCGACCGGCGGATCGGCGCCGAGGGCCAGGGTTTGCAGATCGCCTTCAGCGCCTTGGATTCGGGCCGGCTGGGGATCGCGGCGGTCGCGGTCGGGCTCGCCCAGGCCGCGCTGGACGAGGCGGTCGCCTACGCGCGGGAGCGGACGACGTTCGGCCGCCGCATCATCGATCACCAGGGGCTGGGCTTTCTGCTCGCCGATATGGCCGCCGCGGTGGATTCGGCGCGGGCGACCTATCTGGACGCCGCGCGCCGCCGCGACGCGGGTCTCGCCTACTCCCGTCACGCGTCGGTGGCCAAACTGGTCGCCACCGACGCGGCGATGAAGGTCACCACCGACGCGGTGCAGGTGCTCGGCGGCTACGGCTACACTCGCGATTTCCGGGTCGAGCGCTATATGCGGGAAGCGAAGATCACGCAGATCTTCGAGGGCACCAATCAGATCCAGCGGTTGGTCATCAGCCGCCATCTCGACGCCTGACCGGCCCGGCCCGGCCCGGTGGCGGGCCGATCGCCCGCACTGGGCGGTCGCGGCTCCGATGGAGTCCGGGACAGCGGACGTGCCCTCCGGAACAACCGGAGGGCACGCAGGGTGTGCTTGTCGGCGGTTGCCGCCTTCTCAAGAGGCCCGGCGGGTACGCGAGGCCGTGGACTTCGCCGTGGCGGCGGTCGAGCGTTTGGCGGCGGTCCCGGCCGGTGTCTTGTTCGCGGTACCCGCGGCCTTCTTCGCGGGCGCCTTCTTCGTCGCCGCCTTCGCGGTGGCCTTGGCCGGCGCGCGCTTTCCGGTGCCGACCAACCGGCTCGCGTGATCGAGGATGCATTCGAGACCGTACTCGAAGTTGCGTTCATCGGGCGCGCCACTGCGCCGGCCCTTCGCCATGGCCTCGGCGAGCAGGGGAGTGGTATCCGGTTCGATGGCGATGTCCTCGTAGTACGCGGTGGCCTCCGCGTCGAGTTCTTTGTTCTTGTCGTAGAGCCGTTGCAGCACGACCGATCCGCGCACGTGCAGATTGATGGCGGAATAGAGGTCGAACGCGTCGTCGACGGCGAATCCGGCGTTGACCAGAGACGCGATGGCGCGTTCGATTCCCTGGGCGCCCAGGCGCGCCGCATCGCGGCTCAGCGACGACCGGATCAGGATCAGATCACAAAGAATCGGATTACCGAGAAATGTTTCCCGCATTGTTCGGGCGTGATTACGCAATGTTTCGCGCCAATCATCGGCTTCGACAAAAGGCGCGGCGAAAGCGTATTGGCTCAGCGCGCGATCTGCCATCGCGTTGAGCAGATCGTCTTTCTTGCGGAAGTACCAGTAGATGCTGGTGACGCCGACATCGAGATGTTTGCCCAGTAGCGGCATGCTCAATCCGTCGATCGAGACCTCTTCGGCGAGTTCGAACGCACCCCCGATGATGTCCTCCGGATTGAGGGATCCACGTTCGCGGCGCTGCCGCTTCGCGGGCGTTGCGCGCTTCGCCATCTCTGAGCTCGCTTCCTGTGCGGGGCCTGACTTTCCGTCGGCGGGAGCCGTCGGAGAAGTATGGACGCGCGGATGACCGAAATCCGCACGGTGAATCGTACCACGATGTTTACCGTCGGCTATTCGGGTGCGGTCGCGTGGGAATGGAAAGCAGGGCGCTCGGCTACGCAATTGTTGTTCGGGTCACATTATCGACAGCGTTGGCGGATCCTGCCGGTTCGGGGGAAACTTTGGCCTGTCGTATGGGAATTGCAGGATCCGGTTTTCCGGAATGGGGAAGGCCTCCGAGCCGGGGCAGCACCCCGTACGGCCAGGGCGTCCTCGAAATGGCTGTACGGGCACCGGCCCGGCTCCAACCCGGCGCACAGACCTTCATTCCCACGGGGCGACCGGGTACGTCATGGTCTGTGCGCCGGTGAAGGTGGGCGCCGCACCCGGGCCCCGGCGTGGTGGATCCGGCGGTTTCACGGTTCGTGGCCGGAGCGGGGGTGGTCGTGGACGGTGAGCAGGAGGTGGTCGAAGCGGGTACGGGTATTCGTTTCGGCGCCACCGAATCCGGTGACCGCCGCGATGAGCCGGGCGGCGAGGTCGCGGAGTTTGGTGTTGGTCTCCTGGGACCGCCAGATCAGCACCCGGAATGCCTGTTCGGCCGATATCCCATACACCATCATCACCGCGCCCTTGGCCTGTTCGATCAGTTCGCGGGCCGCGACCAGTTCGGGTATCGCGGCGGAGAGCGCGTCCTGACGCTCCTCGCCGACGGTTTCGGTGATATCGATGTAATAGCCGCTGGTGCCGGTCACTGTGCCCGTCTCATCGCGCATCTGATCGCCGACGACCAGGACGTGACGTACCGACCCGTGGGTGTCGATGATGCGGTGGCGGCTGCCGAACGGTGCGCCGGTATCGATCACCGGGGCAAGGGCCTCGGCGACCCCGCGCCGGTCCTCGGGATGTTTGTGTGTCAGTAGTAATTCGGTGGTGGGCTCCACCTCACCGGGGGCATAGCCGTGCAGGGCGGCGACCTCGTCGGACCATTCCCAGCGACGGTCGGCCAGCCAGAACCGGAAGCTTCCCGTCCTCTGCGACACCGGCACCGACGGCGCCGGGTCGTGCGAAAGGCTTTCATTTCTCACCCGCATATTTTGCCAAGGATCACCGGGCCGGGCCCGCGGACCCGGGAAATTCGGGTGGCCACGGTGAAAGCCGGCGGAGCCGGGTGCGGGCCGGTGAGCGTAACGCCCCGAGTCGGGCGGACGACCAACTGTGGACCGGCCCGCACCGCAGCGTCCGCTGCGATGTAATCCGGCTCGCTGTCAGGAGTTCGATGAGATTCTGGACCTCCGGAGTCGTCACGGTCGCCGCCGCGGCCGTGGCCGTGGCGACCGCGCCATCCGCGATCGCGGCGGACGGCCCGCATCTGCGCGGGCTCACCCTCGCGGTCGCCGAGGACCCGCTCCGCTGCGGTGCCGGCGCGATCGAATACGGGATGAGTTCGGGTGACCCGTCCGGCTGGGCCGTCCTCGGTATGCATGTCTACTTCGCCGGACTCGAACCGCTGCTGAATATCTACGCCAACAACTCATGCCGCCTGCACACCACCCTGCACTGGCGCAACACCGACACCGGCGCGTCCGGTGCCCAGGATGTATTCCTGACCGGTGCGGGTCCGAAGGCGGCCATGCCGGCGGCGGAGATCTGCTGGTTCCGGCCCGGGCCCGGCAACGTCGTCGTCACCGTCACCACCTACACTCCGCACACCGTCCGGACGCCGGCTCGGGCTCCGATCAGCTGACCCGGCCGGGGCCGGATCAGCTGTCCGTCGAGAGCGTCCGGAGCAACTCGCCGCCGTTCACCGCCAGGGCTCGAGGAGGCGGTTCGCCTCCGCGGCGAGCGCGTACTGCAGAAACGGACCGAAACTCACTCGCGCCGCGCCGTTTTCGGCGAAGTACGCCCTACTGCCCTGGTCGGGAAGCGTGACCGCGTTCACCGGCAACGGCAGTTCGGCGCACAGCCGGCTCAGCACCTCGGGTCCGTAACGACCGACCGGGTAGAGCACATCGGCGCCCGCGGCGGCGGCCAGCCGCAGGCGTTCGATGGCGGGCCCGGCCAATTCGGCCGGATCGCCGGATGCGGTGAGCAGCAGGTCGGTGCGGGCGTTCACCACGACGTGCACACCGGTTTCGTCGGCGGCCCGGCGCAACCGGCCGACGAGGTCGGCGTGCTCCTGCGGCTCACGCAGCCGGCCGCCCTCCTTGTGCACGGTGTCCTCCAGGTTGAACCCGACCGCACCGGCCTGCAACAGGCCGTCGATGAGCGCCACCGGTTCGACCCCGTACCCGGATTCGAGGTCGACCGAGACCGGCACCTCGACCGCGGCGGTGATCTCCCGGACCCGATCCAGGACATCGGCGAAGGCCATGCCCTCGTGATCGTCTTTACCGAGCGAGTTGGCGAGTGGATGACTGCCGACCGTGAGTGCCGGGAAACCGGCCTGCTGCACGAGGTCCGCCGACCAGGCGTCCCATACCGTGGGCAGGATCACCGGATCACCGGGACGATGGAGGGCGAGGAACGCTGCGGCCTTTTCCGGCAATGTGGTCACCCCATCGATCCTGCCCTATCCGGGCGCGGACCGGTGCAGGACGCTCGCGATCTCGCGGGCGGTGACCTTCGCGAGATCGGCGAGGAAGGGGACCCGCTCGTCGATCATCAGCTCGACCGGTCCGCGCAACCCGAGCGCGAACCGGACCTGCCCGGATTCGTCGGCGATCGGTACGCCGATGGTCCGGAACCCGGTGACGAGCTCTTCGTCGTTGAAGGCATACCCGCGTTCCCGCGTACGGGCCAGTTCCGCGCCGAGTTCCACCGGCCCGGACAGCGACCGGGCCGTACCGCCCTCGTACGGCAACCCGGCCAGCTCGCCCGCGCCGGTTTGTGCCCAGGCCAGCAGCACCTTGCCCAGCGCGCTGGCATGCAGCGGCAGCCGCAGGCCCTGGAGTTCGTGGCCGTCCGCTTCGCGCCAGCTGCTGGTGCCCAGTAGTACGGCATCGTTGCCGTGCCGCGCGGCGATGGAAGCCTTCGCGCCCGTGATCGTCGCCAGTTCCTCGAGGTGGGGTTCGGCGAGGTGGATACGGTGCTGCCGATAGGCGATCCGGCCGTATTCGGCGAGTGTGGTGCCCAGCCGGTACCGGCTGGGTGATTCCACCTTGTCGAGAAAGCCCGCCTCGACGAGGGCGGCGAGCAGGCGGTGGGTAGTGCTCACCGGCAGGTCCAGCATGCGGGCGATCGCCGAGACACCGAGGTCTTCTCCGTTGCGGAAGCAGGCGAGCACCGACAGCGCGCGGGTGACGGATTGGAGTCGGCCGTTGGCCGGGGGCGAGGGCTCCACGCGGTGACGCTAACACGCGAACCGATGCGCTCGATCCCAATCTTTCCGCATTGTGGAAAGCTCTGTCTCGCTCGGTGTTCGGCAGGGGAGGTGTTCCGGGTGCGTCCAGCTGCGAATTATCGCTCGATCCGTTTTTCTGGACGGCAGGCACAGTGCGCACTTCCGGGTCAAGCTTTCCGTTCGACGGAAAAGTAAGGGTGTGCGCTCGCGGCGGCCGCGCATAACTTCTCCGGAGAACCCCGCCCCCTCTCGATCAGGAGCGATACCGATGCGTCCTCACCGCCGACCACCACGAGTGCGTGCCGCCCTCGCGATCCTTCCTGTCGTGGCGCTGGTCGCCGCCGCCTGTGGCTCCGGCGGAGCCGGTACGGACGAGTCCGGAGCGGGCGGCGAGACCGCCTTCGTTCTCAAGGTCACCGACGAGGGCAACTCCGGTCCGCTCGCGGTCGCCAAGCGGGACGGTACTTTCGACGAAGCGCTGGCCCCGTTGGGCGCGCGGGTGGAGTGGGTCAACGCGCCGCCCTCGTTCAGCGCCAATCTCAAATTGTTCAATGCCGGTGAGCTCGATGTCTCCGGTGGCGCGTACAGCCCGGTCGTCGGCGCGCTCTCGAAGGATGTCGGTGTTCGTATCGTCGCCGTCGCCGATCCGGTGGATCAGGATCAGGCCGGCATCATCGCCTCGCCCGACTCGGGTATCAGGGAGGTTCGCGACCTGGTGGGTAAGCGAATCGCGGTGAATCCGGCCGGCAAGGGCGAGTACATCACGCTGAAGGCGCTGCAGCAGGCGGGGATCCCGGTCGACCGGGTCGAGCGGGTTCCCCTGCAGATCTCGGATGCCGCGTCGGCCTTCTCGACCGGGCAGGTCGACGCCTGGGCGTCGTTCAACGATCCCTACGCCGAGGCCAAATCCCGCGGCGCCGTCGAGATCGCCACCGAGGCCACTGTCGGCTCGACCGACAATACGATCGTCGCGTTCCGCACCGAGGTGCTGGAGCAGCGGCCCGATGTCGCCGCGAAATACCTCGAGACGCTGCAACTGCTGGTGGAGCGTCAGCGGGCCCACCCCGAGGATTTCGAGAACGTCTTCGAGAAGGCCGGGCCGCGAGCGCTGTCCGGTGCCCGGCTCGAGCGCGCGATCGATCTCGGGCGCCGGGCGTCGGTGCCGCACTACCCGACCGCCGAGGACGCGGCCGATCTGCAGGGCGTGGCGGATCTGTTCTATGAGAACGGCGTGATCACCCGGGCGGTCACCGCCGCGGACGTGTTCTATCCGCTCGCGGAACAGCTCGCCGCCGGAGACCGGCCGGCTCCGGCCGCGGGGAAGTGAGATGTCGCTCGTCACGCCGCCGCGCGCGGAGCGCGGCACCGATCGGGCTCGCCGGGAACCCGGCCTCGAGGTCCCGCGCCATCGCGCCGCCCGGCGCCGGCCCCGGTGGGTGTCGATCCCGTTGCGATTCCTGGTCCCCGCCCTGCTGGTCGCGGTGTGGTGGATCGGTTCGGCAACGGGCGCGATTCCCGAGGAGATCCTCGCCGGGCCGCCGAAGGTGTGGACTGCTTTCACGGAGTTGTACGACACCGGGCAGCTGGTCGACTACTCGGTCGCCTCTTTCCATCGGGCGGCCCTCGGTGTGCTGTTCGGGGTCGTGACCGGTCTGGTCCTCGGTGTCGTTTCCGGATTGTCGAGCCTCGGCGAGGAATTCGTGGATTCCACCATGCAGATCAACCGTGCGGTTCCCTTCCTCGCGCTGGTGCCCCTGTTCATCGCCTGGTTCGGGATCGACGAGACCTTCAAGGTGCTGCTGATCGCCTTCGCGACGGTCGGGCCCATGTACGCCTACACCTATCTCGGTGTCCGCAATGTCGACCGCAAGGTGGTCGAAGCGGCCCGCAGTTTCGGATCGAAGGGGCCGCGTCTGGTATTCGAGGTGATCCTGCCCTCGGCGCTGCCGGGTGTGCTGATGGCACTGCGGATCTGCCTGTCCATATCGATCACCGGCCTGATCGCGGCCGAGCAGGTGGGCACCAGGGAGGGGATCGGCTACCTGGTGACCCTCGCACAGGAGTACAACCGCACCGACTACATGGTGCTGTGTGTCGTGTTGTACGCGGTACTGGGCCTGGTGTTCGACGGCGTGGTCCGCGTCATCGAACGATTCGCGATGCCGTGGCGCGGGCAGGTGGCGGCCCGATGAGCCCCGAAGCCCCCTTACCGCCACTGTCCGCCCGCGACCGGAGTCCTGCCGCGGCGATCGCGCGCAGAGCCGGCGAACCGGTTGCCGTCTCGATCGCCGGGCTGTCCAAGCGGTTCGGCACCACCACTGTGCTCGACGGGATCGACCTGGAGATTCGCCGCGGCGAGTTCGTGGTCCTGCTCGGACCGTCCGGAACCGGGAAGACCACGCTGCTGCGGTTGCTGACGGGACTGGAGAAGCCGGACGCGGGCGAGGTTCTCGTCCCGTCCCGCCGGACCACCGTCTATCAGGAACCGCGACTCGTCCCGTCGAAGCGGGTACTCGGCAATGTCACCATCGGGCAGCGCCGGACCGCCGAGACGAAGGAGCGCGCCGTCCGTGCGCTCGCCGAGGTCAATCTCGAGGGTAAGGCGCGCCAGTGGCCGGCGACCCTGTCGGGGGGCGAGGCGCAGCGGGTGGCGCTGGCCCGCGCGCTGGTCCGCGAACCGGAACTGCTGCTGCTCGACGAACCGTTCGCGGCGCTCGACGCGCTGACCCGGCTCCAGATGCAGGACCTGGTAGGCGATCTCGTCGCCCGGCACCGGCCCGCGGTCCTCCTGGTGACCCATGACGTCGACGAAGCCGTCCGGCTGGCCGACCGGGTACTGATCCTGATCGCGGGCCGGTTCGCCGTCGATACCGATATCGACCTCGCCCGGCCACGGGACCGCACGGATCCGGAATCCCTGCGCTACCGCGCCGCGTTCCTGGCCGAGCTCGGTGTCGGCCGCACCCCTTCCTCCGCGACCATTCGAAGGAGCACGTGATGACCGCTGCCACCGACCCCGTTCTCGACACTCTCTGGTACACCCGGTGCCCCGTGCCCACCGCGAGTGGTGTGGCGCACGGCCTCGGCTGGCTGGCCGAGACCGCGGCCGCGGCCGGACTCGGCTGGGGCGTGCTGCAGGACGCGGGCCCCGAACTGGCGGCCCGGCATTTCGACCACGGGCTACCGGGCCTGATCCGGGAGGGCGGTAATGTGCCCGCGCTCGCGGCCCGGGCCGCGGGGGCACCCACCAGGCTGATCGGACTGACCTGGATCGACGAGGCACAAGCCGTACTGGTGGCCCCCGATTCATCCGCCGCCGGCCCCCACGATCTGGCCGGGCTGCGTATCGGGGTCCCGGCCTGGGCACGGGACCGGGCCCGCAGTTTCCCGCGCGCGATGGCCTTGCACGGGTTCGCGAACGCGCTGGCCCTGGGTGGGCTCACCCTGGCCGACGTCCGGCCCGTCGAGGTCGCGGTCGAACGCGATCCGCAGGTTCGGGGCGAGAACACGACGGGTCGCCGGATCACCACCTGGGGTGTGGAGGCGCTGCTGGCGGGCGAGGTCGACGCGATCTACGTCAAGGGCGCCCGCGCGCAGGAAATCGCCCGCGAACACGGCCTGCGTACCGCGGTGGATCTGGATGTCACCGATGCGAAGCGTTCGCGCGTCAACAACGGCACCCCGCGACCGATCACGGTGCACGCGGACCTGCTGGAGTCGCGTCCCGATCTGGTGGTCGAGTTCCTCACGCAGACCCTGCGGGCCGCGAACTGGGCGGCCGCCAACCTCGACGAGGTCCGCGCGGTACTGGCCCGGGAAACGTTCTCCGGGCCGGCGGGCGTCGAGGCCGCCTACGGCGACACCTTCCACCGTGGTCTGCACCCCACGCTGTCCGGGGAGCGGCTCGAACTGCTGGATATCCAGAAGCGATTCCTCTACACCCACGGCTTCCTCGCCGCCGATTTCGATCTCGCCTCCTGGGTCGACCCGGAACCGCTGCGGCAGGCGAGCGCGCGGCCGGCCGCCGGACAGGAGACATCATCGTGACCGAATTCTTCTGGGAGCTTCCGGTTCGCGGGGACGGCCGCCACGTGCGTTCGGTCTCCGCCCATCGTGACGGATTCGATTTCCTCGATCAGGTCGTCCTCGCCGCCGAACTGTCGGGACTCGACGGTGTCCTCGCCCCGTACGATCCGGCGGGCGAAGAATCGTGGGTGATAGCCGGCTCGGCGCTGCGGCAGACCCGGCACGTACGGGTCGGCGTCGAATTCCATCCCGCGTTCGGCACACCGGTCTACGCGGCCAAACTGTCGGCCACCCTGCAGCGGCTCTCGGACGGCCGGCTCGACTGGCGCTTGCGTGTCGACACCGACAGCGCCGACGCGGCCGCACGCGGCGACCGGGTCACCGGTGCCGATCGCTACCGGCGGGCCGCCGAATTCCTCACCGTCGCCCGGGGTGTGTGGAACGAGCGGCAGGTACTACCAGGACGCTTCGGAGGCACCGGGTTCGAGTTCGCCGGCGAATACTACGACGTCACCGACGGCGGCTTTCGCGGCATCCTGTCGGGTCTGCCCTTTCCCCGGGTCCACCTGTCCGGTAATTCGGCCGAGGCGGTCGAACTGGCGGGCAGGCACGGCGATATCCACGTATTCACCGAGACCGCACACGGAATCGACGATGCGGTCGCGTCCCTGCGGGACGCGGCGGGCAGATCCGGGCGCAGTGTGCGCGCCGGACTCGCCCTGCCCGTGATCGCCCGGGAGACCGAGGACGAGGCGTGGGCGCGCGTGCTGCGCCAATGGCGCGAGATCCATCCGGCGGCGGATATCGCCGAGGTCCGCGCGCTCGCGCTGGACGGCTGCCGCTGGTCGGGCTTCGACCGCATCGGTTACGCCCGGCCGATCGGCCTGGTCGGCAGTTACGCGCAGGTGGCGCAGGCGTTCGCCGGCTACCGGGCACGCGGGATCGAGCTATTCGAACTGACCGGACATCCGCATATCGAGGAACTACACCGGGCCGGCGAACATCTGCTGCACCTCGCCGACCCGGCCGGCCGCACCCTGGCGGGACAGGAGAACCACGCGTGAGCACGGACTTCTACTGGCGTATCGGGATGGAGGGCGACCACGCGTCACTGCGCACGCCCCGCCGCTACAACCGGGGGCACGCCGGGGGCCACGGGCCGGGCAATATCGCACCCGCGATCCGTGGGGGACGGCTGGACGGCTACAGCTATATCGACCATATGGCCGCGGTGGTGAAGGCCTCGGAATCCGCGGGGTTCGTCGGCGGTTTGCTGCCCTCCTTCCCGATCACCGAGGACCCGTGGGCCACCGCCTCCGCGCTGGCCCGGGAAAGCGAGACCTACCGGTTCATGGTCGCGTTCCAGCCCGGTTTCCTGCATCCGGTGCAGGCCGCCCGGATGTCGGCGAGCCTGCAGCGCGCGACCGGCGGACGCCTGGTGTACAACATCATCAGCGGGGGCGGCGGGGCGCCCCAGCTGTGGTGGGGCGACAAGGTGGCCCACGACGACCGCTACGCGCGCACCTCGGAATTCCTCGATGTTCTGCGCGGGGTCTGGGACGGCGCACCGTTCGACTACGCCGGGACGTTCTTCCGGACCGAGGGTGCGGCGCTACCACCCCTGCTGGCCGGTCAGCCGTTTCCCGAGGTGTACTTCTCCGGGTCGTCCGCGGCCGCCGTGGACGCCGCGGGCCGGCACTGCGACTACTACCTGTCGTGGCTCGAACCGTTCGCCGACTTGCGGGCGAAGTTCGACGGAGTCCGCGCGCACTCCGAGAAGTCGGGCCGGACACCGAAGTTCGCGGTCCGTATCGATATCGTCGCCCGCAACACCGAAGAGGCCGCCTGGACGGAGATCGAGAAGGGCTGGGCGTCGGTGGACCGGACGGCGGCCGACCGGGCCGCCCAGGGCGACTCGGTGGGCGCGGCCCGCATCAAGGGCTGGGTACCGGAGCACATCACCGGCTACCGCGACCTGGAAGTACAGCCCAACGTGTGGTGCGGATTCAGCCTCATCCGCGGTGGGCCGGCGTTCGGGCTCGTGGGTAGCTATGAGCAGGTCGCCGAACGTCTGGACCAACTGATCACCCTCGGCGTGGACGCGTTCATCCTCGCCGGCAACCCCCATCTGGAAGAGGCCTACCGCGTGGGCGAAGAGGTGCTGCCGCTGCTGCGGCGCACCACCCCCACCCGGGTCCGTCCCCTTCCCACCCGATAGGAGAATTCTCATGACCGGTACCGAAACGCGGGTGACCCCACAGGTCGAGGCGTTCGTGGATGACGCACGCCGCGCCGCCGACACCGCTTTCCGGGTATTCCGCGAGACCGGGACCGTATCAGCGAACGGCACAGTGAACTTCGTCGAGCGGGTCCCCGGCGAAGAGCTGGCCGTGGCGCTCAACGATCCCGGGCCGTGGGCGCAGGACCGGAGCGCGAAGCCGATCCTCGCGTCCTTCGACGGGGAAGTGCTTTCCGGCGCGGGTTCCGCCGGTTTCGTCACCGGTTACGCCGGGGTCTTCCGTGCACATCCCGAGATCACCTCGATCGTGCATGTGCACACCCCCTGGCTGGGTGGATGGGCCCAGACCCACCGCACCCTGCGCATCAAATACGCGGCCTCCCAGCGTCTGACGCTCTCGCGTGATATCCCGCCGCATATCGATCGCAGCCGGGCCCCCCGGCGACTTCATCCTCGACCGCCTCGTCGACGATCCCGATCTCGTCGCCATCTTCGAGGCCAACGGCGGGGTCAATGTGATCGGCCGGTCCGGCCTGCTCGAGCTCGCGAAGTTCGTGGTCCTGCTCGAAGAGGGCGCCCGATACCAGGCGCTCGGTGAACTCGTCGGCGGCGCCGTCGACTTCGACCCGACGAACCTGGTCGCCCAGTGGGGCCGCAGTGGACTACTCGATGCGGCCCGCAGCCGCGGCCTGGTCTGACCCACAGCCGGAAAGGAACCTCGGATGACCATTCGTATCGGGTACTTCCCGAACAACAACTCCCTGTTCGTCCTGCGTCACAGCGGCCTGCTCGACTCCCATCTCTCGGACGTCGAGTGGGTGGACCTGCGCGAACTTCCCGCCCCACCCCGGGCCGATCCCCGGACCGGGCTGCCGACCCTGCACTCGGACTGGTTGTTCGACAACGGCGGATACGACTTCATCGGCACCGGGTTCACCCCGCCGATCACCGGCCTGGGACAGGGACGCGACCTTGTCTACGTCGGGATTTCCGGTCCTCGAATCGAGAACGGGCGGTTGGTGAGCACGACGGGATCCGGTATCCGCACCGTCGCCGATCTGCGGGGCAGACGTGTCGGGATCGCCCACGGCTCCTGGCAGACCACGCTGGCCCTGCTGGCTCTCGACCGCGAGGGTTTGCGCTGGGCCGATATCGTTCCGGTCGATATCGACGTGAACGACGGAGGCGCCGCCCTGCTGCGCGGCGATATCGATGCGTGGGTCGGCGCCTACCCGGCGCTTGCCGAGGTCGAGTCCTCCGCGGAGATACAGACGCTCGTCGACACCGACGGACTCTTCAGCCACCCGTCGCTGTGGTTCGTCCGCCGCGAGTTCGCCGAGAACCACCGCCCGGAACTGGAAGCCATCGTCGCGGCCCTGCAGGAGTCGGACGCGTGGATCATCGCCAATCCGCGCGAAGCCGCGCGGTTCTTCGTCGACGACGCGGAACGGCATGGTGGGACAGCCGATCTCGATCGCTGGGAGGCGGCTCTGCGCGGGCGACCCTTCGGGATCGGCTCGGTCACCCCGGAATTCCTCGATGAACAGCAGCGCTGCGCGGATCTGCTGTATGCCAACGGCCTCCTGCCCCGGACGGTCGATGTCCGGGCGGCCGTCGTGCCGTGGATCGGCGAGGTAGTCGACGCGCCTCGAACTGCGCCGGCCGTCTGAATCCGGGGCCTCGGCGCCACGACGAGTAGTGCATCCCGGCGGGTATCCGTGCGGCGCCGGCCGCGGGCTCGTGACGGTTGGCAAGATGGGCGCCATGAAATTCAGCGCCGGAATCCTGCTGTTTCGCCGCGAGCCCGAGGTGCGAGTGCTGCTGGGACATATGGGCGGTCCGCTGTGGGCGCGTAAGGACGCGGGGGCGTGGTCGATCCCGAAGGGCGAGTACGAGCCCGGGCACGAGGACGCGCGCGCCGCCGCGGGCCGCGAATTTCACGAGGAACTGGGGTTACCCGTGCCGGACGGCGACTGGATCGCGCTGGGTGAGGTGCGCTACGGCGGCAAGCGGGTCCAGGCGTGGGCGGTCGAGGGCGAACTCGATCCGGCGCTGGTGATACCGGGAACCTTCGAGATGCAATGGCCGCCGAAGTCGGGCGAATACCGGACGTTCCCCGAGGTCGACCGGGCCGAATGGTTCGACTCGGCCACCGCGCACGACAAACTCGTCCGCGGGCAGCGACCGCTGCTGGAACGTCTCACCGACCGGCTTCGCTAGGCCGGGTAGGCCATCGGAGCACTGCCGCGTCGAGTGGGTGCTTCGCGGCGGGCGAGACCCGCTGTAGCGCTTATCCTTCGAGGCCCTGCTCGCTACGATCGATGGGCAGAAGTTCGGCGAGGGGGTGTGGAAGATGTCCGGCTCACAGAAGATCCTGGTCATCGGCGCGGTCGTGACCGGGATCATCGGTGCGATGAGCGACGGCGTCGCGATGGCGCTCTGGCTGCTGACGGCAGCCGTGCTGGTCGTGGCGGCTATCGCGCGGTCCCGGCGCATCGACCCCGAGGAGCGGCGCAGACGCTACCGGCAGGCCACCTATCAACGCGCACGGCGGGACCGGAGGCGCCGCAGATGGGGCGCCGGTTCCCGCGGTGGGGGAAGCGGGGGCGGTGGCTGCGGCGGAGCCGGTGGCTGCAGTGGTGGTGCCGGTGGCGGAGAATGACCGGATTCGATCGGCAGCCGGTGCCGCCGGCCTGTCGGTGCGGGCTGCCATCCTGATGGGATGGCGACTTGGCGGGAGTTCGAGAGTGAGGCACCCGAGCTGGCGGGGCAGATCCGGCAGCGGTTCGAAGCCCACAAGACCCACATATTGGCTACGCTGCGCCGGGACGGCGCTCCCCGGGTCAGTGGTTCGGAGGTGGAGTTCATCGGCCCGGACCTGATGTTCGGCTCATTGCCCCGCGCAGTGAAAGCGGCCGACCTACGCCGGGACGGACGGTGTGCGATCCACGCCCACCCCGGTGCGGGTGACGCGAAAGTGGCCGGCACGGCCGTCGAGGTCACCGGGCCGGAGAAAGCGGCGTTCGGCTCACCGCCCGGTGTTCACGACTACCGGCTCGAGTTGACCGATGCGGTCCTGACCTCCGTCGACGAGGACGCGGAGGTGATTGTCATCCGGCACTGGCGCCCGGGCCGGGGTGTCATTGTCATCCGGCGGGATTGAGCGGCATCCTGGCTGTTCGGATCCTGTGGTGAGCGAGGTCGGCGGGTGCGATCCCGGCCGGTCGGGCTGCACCGGTCAGCGGCTTCCTCGCCGGCGCGTGCCGAGTTCGGCGAGTACCGCTTCGGTATGGCGGCCGCTGCCGGGAGCATCGCCGACGGCGTCTCGGCGGCTCGGCGCGGCGACACGTGTTTCGTCGATCGCCGTGGTCGGGTGGGGTTCGGGGCCGAGTGTCGCGGCCACCACCGCCGACATCGCGATATCCCAGAGCCGGCCGGAACCGTCGGCGGGGGCCGACATCGCCAGGGCTGCCGCGGTCAGGCCCGTCAGGGGATCGGCGATGGCATCCCCGATGAACACCGGGATACCCCGCGCAAGGGCGACCAGGCCCGCCGACGCGGCGATATCGTCGCCGAATCCGATCCGGTTCGACGCCCGGCCGTGCGCGGTGATCGAGATCCAGGTGCCCCCGGAGGCGGCGAACGCCGCGGCGTCCAGCCCGAATCCGGCCAATGCGCGAGGCCGCGAGGCCTCGATCACGATATCGGCGGATTCGACGAGTTCGCCGAGGGCGCGACGCTGGTCGGGGTCGCCGGGATCGAGCACTACGGATTCGTGCCCGCCGTGCAGCAGCCGATAGAAATCCGGGTCGCCGCGGCGGGCGCCGTCGGGCCGCGCCGGGGTCTCGACCTTGATCACGCGGGCTCCCCCGAGGCCGAGCAGATGCGCGCACAACGGACCTGCCCACAGTGCGCTGAAATCGACCACGCGTAAACCATCCACCGGCCGCGGGCGCAGTGGCTGTGGCGGAATCGCCGGCGCCGGCGCCACCGGTCCCGCCGCCACGCCCAGCAGTTCCGCCCGTTCGGCGAGTTCGGCACCGGTATGGGTGCGCAGCCAGTCGGTGACTCCGGGCCAGGGATCGTCCTCGGCGTCACGGGAGATGAGGGCGGCGAGCAGGACCGGGTCATCGGGCCGCGCACAAGTGACGGCCGCCCAGCCGTCGGCTGTGGGCAGCAGGCGGGAGTGCCGTCCCGGAGACCACGCCCCGGCGCGTCGGGAGCCCGTGAACGCGCTGCGTTCGGAGAGCAGCCGAGCGCCGTCCAGCCGGACCCGGCCATTCGTGACCGCCGCGATGCGTTCGGTATGCCGCCGCGCGACCGTCGCCGCCGAACCGGGTGGTATGAGCGCCGGGCCGTCGGGAAACCCGGTGAGGACCGGGACTCCGCTCTCGGCCCAATCGAGCACCCGGTGCGCGGTGGCCGCGGCGCTGCCTCCCGGAGTGTCGGACACGGGGCCGATGCTACCCGCGGCCCACAACGCGGGCAGAGGTCTCGGCACGCCGTGAAACCGCCGCGTGCGACGCTTCGTGCGGCACCGAGCCGAGATCGCCGACACCGTTGGTCGCGGTGGGGCGACCATGCGCTCGACGGATTCCCGGGCCCGGCGGCCCGCGCGACGGTGAGGACAACGCACGTGAGCTATTACCTGAACGACGACGAAGCGCTGCTGGTGCAGACGGTGCGTGCGTTCATCGAACGCGAGGTGAAGCCGTCGGTACAGGAGGTCGAGCACGCCGGGACCTACCCCGAGATGTGGATCGAGCAGATGAAGCGGATCGGGATCTACGGTCTGGCGATCCCGGAGGAGTACGGCGGCACACCGGTGTCGATGCCGTGCTACGTGCAGGTGACCGAGGAACTGGCGCGCGGCTGGATGTCGCTGTCCGGGGCGATGGGTGGTCATACCGTCGTCGCGAAACTCATCGGCCTGTTCGGCACGGCGGAACAGAAGCGCCGCTATCTGCCTCCGATGGCGACCGGGGAGATCCGCGCGACCATGGCGCTGACCGAACCCGGCGGCGGCTCGGACCTGCAGGCCATGACGACCACGGCCCGGCCCGACGGCGACGACCTGGTGATCGACGGCGCCAAGACCTGGATCACCAACGCGCGGCGCGCGGGCGTTATCGCCCTGCTGTGCAAAACCGATCCCGGGGCGGTACCGCGCCACCGCGGCATGTCCATCGTGCTGGTCGAACACGGTCCCGGGCTGACTGTTTCGCGCGACCTCCCGAAACTGGGCTACAAGGGCGTCGAGAGCTGCGAGTTGTCCTTCGACGGCTATCGGATCCCGGCGACGGCGATACTCGGCGGCGCCCCCGGTAAGGGTTTCCCGCAGATGATGAAGGGCCTGGAGACCGGCCGGATCCAGGTGGCCTCCCGGGCGCTGGGCGTCGCCACGGCCGCGCTCGAGGATTCGCTGGCCTACGCGCAGCAGCGGGAGAGCTTCGGCGAGCCGATCTGGAAGCACCAGTCGGTGGGCAACTACCTGGCGGATATGGCCACGAAACTGACCGCGGCGCGCCAGCTCACCCGGCACGCGGCCGAGATGTACGACCGCGGCGAACGCTGCGATATGGAGGCCGGGATGGCCAAACTGTTCGCCTCGGAGGTGGCGATGGAGGTCGCGCTGAACGCGGTCCGAATCCACGGCGGCTACGGCTATTCCACCGAATACGACGTGGAGCGCTACTTCCGCGACGCTCCACTGATGATCGTCGGCGAAGGCACCAACGAGATCCAGCGCAATGTCATCGCCGCGCAACTGGTCGCCCGGGGCGGGCTGTAGGCGGGCCTACAGCAGCGCTTTACCGCCCAGTGTGAGCACCGCGGCCACCACCGCGAGACCCACCGAGATCGCACCCCAGACGGGCCCGGTCCGGGCCCAGGGGCGGCCGGCGTCCACGGACAGCCGGCCCGGTCCGGTGAACGCGACGGCCGCGGCGACGACGCCGAACAGCAAGCCCAGTTCGTAGCCGCCGAGCAGCCCCTTGTGGAATCCGGTATCGACGATGACGATGGCGGTGCCCAGCACGACGGCCGCGGCCAGTGGGGTGAAGGCGCCGAAGGTCAGCAGCAGACCGCCCACGAGTTCGCTGACCCCGGCCAGGGTGCCGAACACGCTGCCGGGGTGGAAGCCCATCTTCTCGAAACCGGCGTTGTTCGCGGTGAGGCCGTCACCACCGAACCAGCCGAACAGTTTCTGGGCGCCGTGGGCGGCGAACAGGAGTCCGAACGCGGCCCGCAGTATCAGCAGCCCGATATCGGCGGATGTGCTCCGGTCGGGAACGGCGGTGGTGTCGGCACGGTCGAGTGTCGAAGCGGCAGTCATCGGAACCCCTCATCATCGGTACAACATCGGCCACGCAGCGAACGACCCGTGATCGACTACGTGGAAAGGTAATCCTAACCTTGGTTGGCTGTGCCGTGGTGTGCCACGATTGCCCGCGCTCGAATAACGGTGGGGCCGATATCGTTTCCGGCGGGATTCGCCGTGGTGGGGGTGGAGCCGTGCGGGACCGGGCTACCATGGCCCGGTGAACGGTCTCGGCGAATCGACCACGGCGGCGAAGATTATCGGTGCCGTGGTGGAGATCGTCGAGTCCGACGGCTACGACGCGGTGCAGCTGCGGACGGTCGCCAAGCGCGCCCGGGTTTCGCTGACCACGATCTATCAGCACTACAGCAATCGTGACGCGTTGATCCTGGCGGCGGTCGAGGCGTGGATGGCCGACAACTCCTATACCGAACTGGCGGCGCCGCCGCCGGACGAACCACTGGATCGCGGGCTGATGCGCCTGATCGAATGCGTCTTTCAGCCGTGGGAGCGCAGTCCGCGCATGGCCGAGGCCTTCTACTATGCCCGCGTGACCCCCGGCGGGCACCGCCTGGACAGTCAGGGTTTCGAGGCGGTCGTGCCCTCCGCCGCCCAGCTCCTCGACGGTCTGGATCCGGACTATGTCGCGGATATAGCACTGGTCATGATCAACCTCTGCTACGCGATGGTCGGCCGGTTGGTCGACGGATCGGCCGACGTTCCCACCATCCTCTCCTCGATAGAGCGAGTGCTCCACCGGCTCACCAGCGATAATTCCCACCTGGCGGTGCGTAAACCGGCGGACGGGGCGACAGGCGCTCTGGACGCCGCGCTGTTCTCGCCCTACACCCCGCGCCTCGGCCGGCAACCGGCGGGCGCGGCGAACCCCGAGTAGGGGCTAGCGCCGGAGGCCGGCGGGCCAGAAGAGTTCCTCGCCCGCACCGGGGCCGTCTGCGGTGCCGGCCGCCTCCAGGGCGCGCCGCTTGAAGGCCAGGCCCGCGAGGCTGACGCGATGACGCGTGAGCACGGCGTCACCGTGGGGTTCGGCGGATGTCCCGCCCCAGAGGTAGGTGTGCTCGGTGCCGCGGTCGACCCGGGTGCGGACCAGATCGCGGACCCGGAGGTCGGCGGAGTACAACTCGGCGGATACGGCGAGTTCGTCGATATCGGCGGTCCAGCCGGGGCGGCCGAGGGCTGTCTCGAGATCCAGGACCCTCGCTCCGACGATCTCCAGGGCCCGGGAGCCGTCGCCGTCCGCCGTGAGCGCGACGGTTTCCCAGCCCGCTGTGGTGCGGTCGAACAGCCAGCCGCCGAGCCTGAGCACCGCGTCGGCCGCGGACGGTGTGACGACCACGATCCGGCTGCGCAGCGGGCGCCGCCTGATCGAGCTCTTGCGGGGAGTGGGGGGAACGCCGGTGGGGCCGTCGGATACAGCGAGTCGAACTGTCATAAGTGCCATTCCGTCCTGATCGAACTGCTCTGCTGGGTGGCACGACCGGTACGCGCGATGCCGGATCCCGCGCGATCCGGCATCGTCGGCAGCCCGGGTCCGTGCTGGTTCAGCGCCCGGCCGCCGCACTCAGCAGCATGACGGTAACAAGGTTATCCGCAGTTCGTGGCGTATTCGGCGGAGTCGGCCCGATTCCGGCCGAACCTCCGCCGAGTCCGCAGGTGGCAGTCAGTTCCGGTTGTCGATCTCGACCTCGCCGGGGTCCTGGTGTACGGGATGCCCTCGCGGTGGGCGAAGGCGGTCCTGTTCGCGCTGGATCGCCTCGGCGATCCGTTTGATACGCCGCAGGCGGGCGTCCCACGCGGCGCCGACCGAGGCGAGCTGGGCGACCGCGCGGGCGAGCTGGGCCTCGTCCACCCGGTAGCGGCGCTCCCGGCCGGCGGGGGTGGCGTGGACCAGCCCGACGCGCTCGAGCGTGGTCAGGTGCTTGGCGACGGCCTGGCGGGTCACGGGGAGTTGTCCGCTGAGGCCGGTCGCCGTGCCCTCGCCATCGGTGAGCAGCAGGTCGAGCATGCGGCGCCGGGTCGGATCGCCGACCGCGGACCACAGCTCGTCGTCGACGGTGTTCACGGGGCCGACACCAATCCGGCGAGGTAGTCGCCGAGCCGGGGGATGTAGAAGTTCCAGCCGTCGTTGTGGGCGCGATACTGCTCCTCCAGGACCGCGGCTTCCCAGCCCATCTCCCGGAATCCGGTTTCGGTCAGCTTGATCCGGGTGCCGGCACCGGACGGGACGAGTTCGAAGGTCACCAGCAGGGAGGAGGCAGCGTCGTCCACGGCGTCGGGGTAGCGCCAGCGAAAGGCGAAAATCCGCGGCGGCTCGGAGGTGATGATTTTGATCGGGGACACGTCCTCGCGATCGCCCCAGACGAGTTCGCCGACCGAACCCGGCGCGGGATCGAAGGTGGCGCTGTCGGTCCACCACTCCGCGATGTGCTCGGGCCTGCTGACGACCTCGAACACGATTTCGGGCGCCGCGTCGACCTGGATTTCGCGTTCGATACTGCCGTATTCCATGACCACTCCTCCATGTGCAATGTTTGGTTGCGTTCAACGGTAGGTGATCCAACCAGATGACGCAACCATTGGTTGCGTATGTCTGCCCGGGGTGGCGCGATCCGCTGGGTTCTCGTTTGTCCGTGGCGGGGAAGGCGCGCATCGGTGCGATAGGGGTCCACGGATGCGAGGATCTGCGCTATGAGTGGATCCAAGCGGGCGCGCCTGCAACCTGTCGCGCAGGGGGCCGCGGTCACCCAGCTCGAATTGTTCTTCGACCTGGTCCTGGTATTCGCGTTGACCAAGGTCACCGACCTGGCCGCCGACGAGACGACCGCGAAGAACATGCTGCGAGCGCTGCTGGTGCTCGCGGTGATGTGGTGGGTCTGGATCGCCTACAGCTGGCTCGGCAATGTGATCCGGGCCGATGAGGGACTGGCGCGGGTCGCGATGTTCGCCGCGATGGGTGCCGCGTTCATCGCCGCCCTGACCATCCCGGAAGCCTTCGACGACCTGGCCGGCGGCTGGTTCGGGCCGCTGGTGTTCGCGATCGCCTACCTGGTGGCCCGGCTGGTGCACCTGGTGATGTTCTGGCTGGCCAGCGCTTCGGATCCGCGGCTGCGTGCACAGGTGATCCGCTGGGGGCTGGGATCGATCACCGTCGGCACCGTATTGCTGGTGATCGCGGCGACGACCTCCGGTGCGGTCCAGATCGCACTCTGGATCGCGGCCATCGCCGGCGATATGCTCTGGACCCTGCTGTCGGGCGAGGGCTGGCGGGTGAACTCGGCCCGGCATTTCTCCGAACGCTACGGCCTGATCATCATCGTGGCGCTGGGCGAATCCATCGTCTCCATCGGGATCGGGGTCGCGGCACTGCCCATCTCCTGGCCGATCACGGTCGGATCACTGCTGGGACTGGCGATCTCGGGCCTGCTGTGGTGGGCGTATTTCGATGTCGCGGCGCTGTCGGTGGAGCACGCACTGGCCACCGCCGACGGCGACCGGCAGATCAAGATCGCCAGGAACAGCTATACGTACTGGCATTTCCCGATGATCGTCGGAATCATCGCGCTCTCGCTGGGATTGAAGAAAGTGCTGTACTACGTCGGCGACAGTTCGCACCATACGCTCACCGACGCGCTGTACGGGATACCGCTGTTCGCCCTGTACGGGGGAGTGGCGCTGTACCTGGCCGGGCTGGTGGGGTGCAAAGGCTATGCGACAGGGCAGGTCACGATCTCGCGGGTGGTGGCGATCGTCGTGCTCCTCGCGCTGATCCCCCTCGCGGCCGCACTGCCGGCGCTGGTGTCGCTGTCGATTCTGTGCGCGGTGCTCGTCGCGCTGATCGGCTGGGAGACGATCCGTTTCGCGCAACCGCGCGATGAGGTCCGCCACGGCGAACACTGAGGATCGCGATGCCGTGAGCAGCGCATTCGTGATCGCCGAGAAATTCTGACCTGATCACGTTTCGATCACACGAACGCGGGTATCACGGTGAGGTCGAGCCGATCACCGAGCCGATTGGGACGCCCGAGGAGCCCAGATGAACGATACGACCGCTGTCGCGGCGCCGCACCGGACCGCCACCGCACCCAGCCCGTCGCGGTCCCGCCGTGGCGGCGACAGTTACGACAATATCGAGCCCTGGTTCGAGAAGATGGAGGCTCTGGACCCGGACGATCCGCACCGCCGGGAGCTGCGCGATCACATCGTGCACCTGAGCCTGCCTCTGGCCGAACATATCGCGCGCCGGTTCACCGGCCGCGGTGAGTCGTTCGACGATCTGCTCCAGATCGCGCGGGTCGGGCTGGTACACGCGGTGGACCGCTTCGATACCGGCCGCGGCAGTTCGTTCCTGTCCTTCGCGGTACCCACGGTGATGGGTGAGGTGCGCCGTCATTTCCGCGATCACACCTGGGCCGTGCGGGTGCCGCGCAGCACCAAGGAACTGCATCTGCGGATCGGCCCGGCCACCGAGGATCTGTACCAGCGGCTGGGCCGGATGCCGACGGCGCGGGAGATCGCCACCGAACTCGGGGTCGAACTCACCGAGGTCACGCAGGCCCTCATCGCGGGCAACGGCCACACCAGCAATTCCCTCGACGCCACCGTGCGCGATCAGGACGACGACAGTGCGCCGCCGGCGGTGCTGGCCCGTCTCGGCAGTGAAGAGCCCTGCTACGAGCTGCTCGAGGACGCGATGACGGTGCGCCCGCTCATCGAGGCGCTGCCACGGCGTGAGCGGCAGGTGCTCGTGTGGCGGTTCTTCGGCGGCCTCACTCAGGTGCAGATCGCCGACCGGCTCGGAATCTCCCAGATGCAGGTATCGCGAATCCTCGCCAAAACCCTGAGGACGCTGCGCGAGCAGGCGCTGGCCGACGAGTACGCGCCGGCGGCCTGACGTCACCGCGGGGGCGGCGGCCGGCCCAGGTCGTCCGCCGCGGGCAGGACCACGATGAACCGCGCCCCGCCGAGGGCGCCGGTCTCGCAGCGGATGGCCCCCCGATGGCGTTCGACGATATCGCCGACGATGGCCAGCCCCAGCCCGGCGCCACCCTCGTCGCGGCTGCGCGCGTCGTCCAGGCGGACGAAACGCCGGAAGATACGGTCCCGGTCGGCCTCGGGGACGCCGGGCCCGTCGTCGGCGACGTCGAGGACCGCGGTGCCGTCCGCTCGCGCCAGCCCGACCCGGACTGTCGTGGCGGCGTGACGCTGCGCGTTGTCGAGCAGGTTGCCGAGAACCCGCACGAGCTGGGCCCGGCTTCCGAGGACCGTGAGTGCCGCGTCGGATCCCGTGAACTCGACCGATATCCGGCCGGGCGGGCGGCGGGCGAGTTCTTCGCGGATCAGTTCGTACAGCGCCACTCGATCGGCGCGGGGCTGCTCGCCGGAGTCGAGCCGGGCCAGCAGCAGCAGATCCGCGGCCAGATGTTCCAGCCGCACGGTGTCCTCGAGCAGCCCACCCGGTTCGAGCAGTCCCGGATGCGCCTGTGCCACCTCGAGCTGGGTGCGGAGGCTGGCGATCGGGCTGCGTAGT
>NZ_JBSFRU010000049.1:0-27414 GCF_053589395.1 Nocardia sp. NPDC003345 | reverse complement strand
ACGACACGCCGCTCGCTGTCGTCGGCGCAGCTTCCACGGATGGTCGCGTGGCCGCCGGAAACCACGACATCCCACCGGCGGCGGCTGCCCGAGTAGTCGTCCAGTAGCGACGCGATACGGGCCTCGATCGAACTTTCGTCCAGTACGAGAGCACGGAGTAGATCGCGGCGGGTGACGATGCCGACCAGTACGCCCGCCTCCACGACCGGGAGTGCGCGCCGGTGATGGTCCAGCGCCGATTTCACGATCGAGGCGACCTCGGTGGTGGGTTCGACGACCTCCACCGGAGTGGTCATCGCGACCTCGACGACGCTGTCCCGCCGGCCGGACTCGACAGCGGCCATCGCATCGGATTCGGACACAATCCCCACCACGCGCTCCCTCTCGTCGACCACGGGCAGGGCGGCGAAGCCGTGGGCGGTGAGCAGCGCCATGGCCTCCGGGAGCGGAGTGTCACGGTTCACCGTGACGACCGGGCGGCTGAGAATATCGCGTGCACGCATCGTGATCACCTCGGATAACGGCTGGGAGTGCTCCGGCGATGCCTACCGGCCGCAGGGCTCGCGACCGGGGCCGGTCCGGTGTGGAAGACGAGGTGCGAGGTCGGCTCGGTCATAGGATCAGTGTCGTTCGAGCGGCCCGGCCGCACCAGGGCCATCGGTCAACGCCAGGAGTCATCGCATACCCGGGTCCATGGGCCCTATCGGTTCGTGGGGCCCCGCTCGGCAGTGCCTAGGCGTTCTTGTCCGGAAGGGTCATCTTGGAGGCGATCACCGCGGCCTGGGTCCGGCGTTCGACGCCGAGTTTGGTGAGCAGGCGGGAGACGTAGTTCTTCACGGTCTTCTCCGCCAGGAACATCCGTCCGGCGATCTGCCGGTTGGTCAGTCCCTCACCCAGGAGCGCGAGCAGGGTGCGCTCCTGGTCGGTGAGGCTCGCCAGCGGGCCGGTCGCCGCTTCGGCCTCGGCCCGGAATTTCGCCATGAGCGTGGCCGCGGCGCGGTTGTCCAGCAACGATTTCCCGGCGCCGACCTGGCGGATGGCCTCGACCAGGTCGAGGCTGGTGATGTCCTTGACGACATAGCCGCTGGCCCCGGCCAGGATGGCGTCGAGCATGGCCTGTTCGTCGGTGAACGAGGTGAGCATCAGGCAGCGCAGTCCCGGATTCGCCGACAGCAGTTCGCGGCAGAGTTCGATACCGTTGCCGTCGGGCAGCCGGACATCGAGGACGGCGACATCGGGGCGTAGCGCGGGGATCCGGGCGAGCGCCTGGGAGGCGTTCGCCGCCTCGCCGACGACCTCCAGATCGGCTTCCGACGAGATCAGCTCGGAGACGCCACGCCGTACTATCTCGTGGTCGTCGACCAGGAACACGTTGATCATGTGTGCGCTTCTTTCGCCGCGGGTGATTCAAGCGTACGGGTGGACGGGGTGCCCGGTTGAGTCCATCGGCCCCTGGATTCCGGGACGAAGGTCCCCTGGGGCCTCGGCCACGGTGCGTAACACCGCCTCCAGCCGAACCCGAATCGCCGCGGCGGTGCCGGACCCGTCCTGCTCGCCATGAGGCGGTGCCAGAACGGCCGGGTCGGCCGTTTCGACGACGGTGCCCGAGCCCGCGCTGCGTACGATCACTGTGCAGGGCAGGTAGGGCGCGAGCCGCACGCCGGTCCGGAGCAGGTGCCGGGCCAGATCGCGATCGAAGCCGATGAGCAGCAGGTGGGGTCCGGATTCGGGTGCCTGATCGTCGTCGTGATCGGCCCGCAGCTCGATCTCGGCGACGAGGTCGAAGTCGTGGTCTCGCAGGGCCGCACGGGCTGCCCGGGCGGTGGTGTCGAAGGATGCCGGGCTACGCACCGCCAGGACGGTCGCGGCGACCGGGATCCGGACCTCCGTGAGAAGGTCCGCGGGCGCGATCACGTCGGGTGGCGCCCGGTGGTATACCTCGGTCGGTGGCCCGGTGGCGTCGAGCCCGGAGTCGGCGATCCATCGGTCCAGGGCCCGGTATGCGGCGCCGATACCGGCGTAGGGGCCGGGGTGGCTGGTGTGGGCGTAGCGGCGGGCCTCGGTGCGGCGGACGGTGAAGCCCGCGTCCTCGTCGCCGAGACCGGGGGAGAAGGCCACCGGGAGTTCGAACTCGACCTGTGTCGTGGTTCCGGGCCGGAAATCGCTGTGATAGGTGGTCCGTGGTGGGCCGACGGGAATCGGGGCCAGGTCTCGGGCCAGTCCATAGAGTCCGGCCAGACCGTGCCCGATCGCTTCTCCCGCCTGTTCGGCCCGGATACCGGTCCGCACCGCGAGCACGGTGTGCGGTGCGGACTCGTCGATACCGACCGGATACTGCATGAACCGTCGCCTCCTCGTCGTGTGACCCGTGCCCGGCGTGATCGAGCGGCCCGGTGTCCGCACCTGTGGCCGCCGCGGACGGCCACAGGCGATCTCAGGGGTGCTCAGTCCCGCGGCCGGGCGATGATCACTGGCACCGGGGTACCGTGCAGGACGGCCTGGCCGGTCGAGCCGAGGGTCATTCCTGGGAAACCGCCGCGCCCGTGGCTGCCGACGACGACGAGCTGTGCGCCCTCGGCCTCCCGGAGCAGTCGCCGTGCGGGCCGGTCCTCGACGACCACGTGGGTGACCTGGACATCGGGGTAGCCGTCCTGGTACCCCGCCAGGCTCTCGGCCTGGAACGCGCGTGCCTGTTCCTGCATCTCGGCGCGCGAGACGTAGCGGAAGAACTCCGACCAGGTGGTCACGGCCACGAGCCCGACGTCGCGCCGGTCGGCCTCGTCGAAGGCGATTTCGACGGCGTCGGTGCCGCGGGGTGAGCCGTCCACGCCGACCACCACCGGCAGGCTCGACCGGTCCTCGCTGTAGGAGGCCGGGATCACCGCGACCGGGCAGTGCGCGTGGCGGGCCAGCGCGGTGCTCACCGAGCCGAGCAGGCCGCGGGCGATCGCGCTGCGGCCGTGGGTGCCGGCCACGACCATGCGGGCGCGGCGGGACCGCTCGATGAGCGTCGGCGCCGGGTCCGGATCGACCACGACAGTGGTGATCTCCAGGTCGCCGGCGATTTCACGGGCGATTTTCTCGGCGTCGGCCAGGTGGTCTTCGCCCTCGGCGCGCATCGCTTGGTTGTCGAAGGCGACCACACCCAGACCTGGGCCGTAGTCCAGCGGTGCGCCGACGGCGTACACCATGGTCAGGGGTGCGCGGAATCGGCCGGCGGCCTGCGCCGCCCACCGGACGGCGGCGTATGAGTTGGTCGAGCCGTCGACGCCGACGACGATAGGCGGTTCGATGTGTGTGCTCACTGCGGATTCCTCTCATCGTCGGCTGCGGGAGCCGCGAATCATGCCGGCGGAATGCCACCGCGGCGGTGCCGGTGTTCAGACGATAGGTCGCGGCGGGCGGCGGCCGATGGTGGCCTTGGTCCCCGGTCGGGGAGTCCTAAGTCGTCGGCCGGGACGCCGCTGTGCCCGCGCCGGATACGGCTGGTTCGGGGACTTCCGGCCCTCTGGGTGTACCTCGCGGCAGTGTCGAGCACCGGCCGGCATGAGCCTTTCGGCGGCCGATTGCGCCCAGGGCATCCTGACGGTCACCGTGCCGCTGCGAGAACCGGCGGAAGCCGCGAAGAAGATCGAGGTAGCCTCGGGCGAGTAGCCGGTGGGGACGATCCGGGGTCCCCAGCGGTCCACCCGGGAACCCCGGTCTCGGCTCATCTCGCCGTGGAGTAGCCGGCAACTGCGCTGTCGTGCCAATACCGCAGTGCGGCTGCCGCGGCGGCGTCGATGGACTGCCGGGTGTCGATGGTGCGGGACTCGGGCCACGGGTCGGCGGCCCGCGAGATCGCTTGTGCGAGTTGCGGAGTGGCGTCGGATTCGCTGGCGCCTCGGGTGCGGAGCCGCTGGTCGGCGAGGATGCGAGGGCAGCTACACCGTAGTTCCACCAGTTCCGCGTCTGTGACGGCGGCGAGTTCGCGAGCGCGTTCCCGTTCGGCGGAATCGGGCCAACCGGCATCCAGAACAACCGAGAACCCCTCTGCCAGTAGTAATTCGGCGCGATCGAGCAGTTCGGTGTACACCCGGTGTCTGCTCCCGGGAGCATAGATGCCGGTGTTGTATCCGCCTACCGGACCGGAAACCACGCCCTCACCTGCCAGTTCCTTACGGACCCGGTCGCTCGAGAGGACGACCGAGCCGGTGGACCCGGCGAGCCGGTGGGTGACGGTCGATTTTCCGGTGCCGGGGAGACCGCCCACCAGGGTGAGTCGTACGGCCGCCCGGCCGAGATGATCCGCCGCGAGGGCGAGGTGGCGTTGTGCCCGGTCGCGGGCGTTGCGATCGCCCTGGTCGTACCGGATCGTGTCGACCTTGGCGCGGACGGCGGCCCGGTAGGCGCGGTAGTGGTGATCCAGCGAGGGCGGTGCGTCGTCGCCGGTCGCCCGCCGGTATTCGGTCAGCAGCCGGGCGGCGAGCGCGGGACTGCCGTGGAATTCGATGTCCATGGCGAGGAAGCCGATATCGTCGAGACGGTCGAGGTGGCGTAGCTCGTCGTCGAAGTCCAGGCAGTCGAGGATGCGGAAGCCGTCGGGGA
Organism: Nocardia sp. NPDC003345; assembly: GCF_053589395.1. NCBI lineage: Bacteria > Bacillati > Actinomycetota > Actinomycetes > Mycobacteriales > Nocardiaceae > Nocardia > Nocardia sp. NPDC003345. Next base: position 22,827 of record NZ_JBSFRU010000049.1, on the reverse strand, counting down.
GCGCGAAGATGTCCTCGGTGAGCAGGTCGCCGTGGCCGTCCACGATATGACCGCCGGAAATCCGTTTATCGAACAATGGCGCCCGGCCGCGCAGGTAGCGCAGCGCGCGAGCGGAGATCGCGACGAGGAGTCCGGGGTCGATCAGATCGGGCGGCCGGGTTCGTAGCGGATCGAGCACTGTCTGCCAGCGGGCGGACAGGGCGTCCGCTGTCGCCGCGCGATCGATATCCGGCCCGCGCGGCGCGGCCCGGTGAAAGGCGGCCACTGTCGCGACCAGCGCCCTCAGCGCGTCGTCATCGGTGTCGAGTTCGTCGAGAACGGCCGACAGCCGCCGGTTTTCCGGCATTCGGCGCATCACCAGCACCGGTTCGTCCGCTCCGCCGATGGGGTCGGTGAGATGTGCGACGCCGAGATAGACGTCCGGGGCGAGGCGGCGGTTGAGGGCGTACTCCCGGCGGCAGGCGTGCTCGCGGGCCTCGGGGGTGGCGAAGTCGAGGAAATCGGTGGTGATCGGTTTCTTGATCTTGTATGCGCGGTCGCCGCACAGGACGACGACTCCGGTGTGGGTTTCGCGCAGCTCGTAACCGGGCGCCGTCATCGTGCCCCTGCTCCGGCCGTGGCCCGGTCGAGTAGTACGCGGCGTTCGGCGGCCGCCACCGCGCGGCGGGTGGCGGGAACGGCGTCCGGGGTCACCGAGATCGAGGTGATCCCCATGCGTACGAGGTGTTCGGCGAATTCCGGGTTGTTCGAGGGCGCCTGTCCGCACAGCGACGACGTGATACCGAGACGGCGGGCGGTGCCGATGATTCGGCCGATGGCGTCGAGCACGGCCGCGTCGGACTCGTCGAACAACTCGCTGCATTCCTCGGAGTCGCGATCGACGCCCAGCATCAGCTGGGTGAGATCGTTGCTGCCGATGGACACCCCGTCGATACCGAGCCCGGCGTACTCCGGAAGCCGGTACAGCACCGACGGCACTTCGGCCATCACCCAGCGGTGCAGCCCGCGCGAGCGACCCAGCGGGCTCGCCTCGATCAGCTCCAGGCACGATTCGAGTTCCCAGCGGGTGCGCACGAACGGCACCATCAGGTGCAGGTTCGGCTGCTGCTCCCGGACCCGGGCCAGGGCCGCGAGTTCGAGCCGGAACACCTCGGGGTCGCGGACATACCGGTAGCAGCCGCGGAATCCGATCATCGGATTGTTCTCCACCGGTTCGTACCGGGAGCCGCCGGTCAGATTGCGGAATTCGTTGCTGCGGAAATCGGCGGCCCGGTAGACCACCGGCCGGTGCGCGAACGCCACGGCGATACGCTGCAATGCGCCGGCCATCCGTTCCACGAAGAGGTCCTGTTCGCCGTGGGCGATGAGATCGCGCGGATGCCGGCCGTCCAGGCTGCGGGTCAGCAGGGTTTCCGCGCGCAGCAGGCCGATACCGTCGACCTCGGTGGCCGCCGCGCGTTCCGCGGACTCCGGAAGCGCCACATTCACATAGATGCGGGTGGCGGTCACCTCGGGCGCGGCGACAACCGGTCCGGCGGGGCGGGCGACGGTGTTGGATCGGGAACGACCGGAACGGATCTCACCGGTCGCGCCGTCGACGGTGACCGTCTGCCGGTCGCGGAGTGTGCCGGTGGCCTCGCGGGTTCCGACCACACACGGGATACCCAGTTCGCGGGCCACGATGGCGGCGTGGCAGGTCATCCCGCCGCTGTCGGTGACCACGGCCGCGGCGCGCAGCAGGGTGGGCAGCCAGTCGGGATTGGTCATCGGGGCCACCAGAATCTCGCCGTCACGCAACTCGTGCCCGCGGTCGGGGGAGTCGAGCACCCGGACCGCACCGGTTGCCGAACCGGGTGCCGCCGGCAGGCCGCGCAGCAACAGGCCGGGGGTGTCGCCGGGAGCCTCGGGATCGGCTGGTGGCTGCGGCAGCGTGGTGATCGGCCGCGCCTGTACCAGCCAGAGGCGGTCGGTGTCGAAGGCCCATTCGATGTCCTGCGGGGTGCCGTGGTGGTGCTGCTGGACGGCCAGCGCGAGCCGGGCGACGGTGACCGCTTCGGCATCGGTCAGCACGGGGGCGGCCGCCTCGCTGTCGGGCAGGGCGACCCTCCGGTCACCTTCGGCGCCCGCCACTATCGCGAATTCCTGCTTACCGGGGTGCGTGGTCAGCAGCGCCGGACCCGCCGCGTTCAAGAGGTAGGTATCGGGCTCGGCGGTACCGGACACCACCACCTCGCCCTGGCCGCGCGCTGCTTCGACCACGATGCGGTCGCGGCGTCCGGTCGCCGGATCCGCGGTGAAGGCGACACCGGCCACCCGCGCGGCGACCATCCGCTGCACGACCACCGCCATCTGCGGGCGGGCGCCGATATGCCGCCGCGCCCGGTAGGACACCACCCGCGGGGTGAACAGCGATGCCCAGCAGTCGACAACGGCCGCGAGCACGTCCTCGTCGCCGCGCACATTGGTCCGCGAGAGGTTCATCCCGGCGAACGACGCTGTCGCGCTGTCCTCACCGACCGCGGAGGAGCGCACCGCGACCAGGGCGTCGGTCCCCAGCGCGTGGTAGGCCGACAGGATCTCCGCGCGCACCGGCTCTTCCAGCACGGTGTGGTGTAGCAGATCGCGCATCGCCGCGCAGGTCTCGGTGAGCCGGTCGTCGCCCGCGCCGGTCGTCAGCGCGGCGGCGTGCAAGCGGTCCAGCTCGGGCCCGTACGGTCCGTGCGTGACGACGTGCTCGTAGCAGGCGCGCAGGACGACGAAACCGGGCGGGACCGGTAGCCGCGCGGCGACCAGTTCACCGAGATTGGCCCCCTTCCCGCCGGCCTCGTCGGCGTCGTCCAGCCGTATTTCGTCGAATGCTGCTACATACCGGCCCATGGCGGCTCCTCCGGTCGCGCCGAGATGGAATTCGGGAACAGGTGGACCGGCGACGTCCCCGGACGCCGTGGCCGGTCCCTGATACGAGCCTCGCAACGGCCTGCCGGGTCTGTGCAGAGTCGTGCTGCCCCGGTGGCCGGGACCATCGGCCCCTCCGGACGCCCGGCCCAAGACTCCCCAGCGCCGTCCGGTCGGGCAGCCTCGGAATTCCGGCCGGAGGACACCCGGACAGGTGACTTTCGCCCGTCTCGTTCACCGCCGCCGCCCGCGAGGCTGGAGCGGAGGAATTTCGACGAAAGGTGCCGAGATGACCGCCTTCCACGGCCGCAGCGCGCTCGTTACGGGTGGCGCCCGGGGCATCGGTGCGGCGATCGTACGGGCCCTGGCCAAGGAGAACATCGACGTCGTGATCGGCGACCTCCTCGAGCCGGCCGGTACCGAACTGGCCGAGTCGGTGGGACCGCACGCGGTCTTCCAGCGGCTCGACGTCACCGACGAGAAGGACTGGCGACGGGTACTCGACGAAGCCGAAGCGGCCTTCGGGCCCCTGGCGATCCTGGTCAACAATGCCGGCATCCTCGATTTCGGCGAGGTCGAGACCGAATCACCGGTGGCGTTCCGCCACGTGGTGGACGTGAACCTCTACGGCGCGTGGCTGGGCATGCACACCGCGGCGCCGCGGCTGCGGACGGCCGGTGGCGGGGTCATCGTGAACATCTCCTCGACCGCCGGACTGATGGGCTACGCGGGACTCGGCGCCTATGTCGCCAGCAAATGGGGACTGCGGGGACTGACCAAGGCCGCGGCGCTGGAGCTGGGCCGGGCCGGTATCCGAGTGTGCTCGGTCCATCCCGGACCGATCCATACCCCCATGACCGCCGCGATGGACGAATCCGTCGCTACCGGGCAGCCGCTGCCGCGCTTCGGCGAACCGGAGGAGGTCGCCGCGATGGTGCGGTTCCTCATCACCGAGGCCACGTTCTCCACCGGATCGGAATTCGTCCTGGACGGTGGCGCCACCGCCGGACAGGTGCTGAACTTGCCCGCCTCGTCGTAACTTTCGTCGGGAGCCGGCTTGTGTACCGGAACACACGAAACGAGGAAAGGATCAACAATGAGCGGGCCGCATCCCGATACGGTGGCCGCGCGCGCCGCCGTGGCACTGGCCGTCCGGGCGCCGTCGGTACACAACACCCAGCCGTGGCAGTGGCGGGTGGGCGACACCTCCGTGCACCTCTACGCCGACGAGGAACGCCGGCTGTCCCAGGCCGACCCGGATGGCCGCGACGAGGTGATGAGCTGCGGGGCGGCCCTGCACCATTTCCGTGTCGCCGCCAAGTCGATGGGATGGCGGACCGTCGTGCACCGGCTGCCGAATCCCGCCGAACCGGCCCATCTGGCGGCGATCGAATTCGCCGCGGCCCCTCCGACCGCCGACGACGAGGAACTCGCCCGGGCGATCAACCGCAGGCATACCGAGCGGCGCCGGCTGTCCGCGGAGGAAACTTCCGCCGGTGAACTCGCGTTGATCATGTCGGCGGCCACCGAGGAAGGCACCGATATCAGCGAGGTCAACACGGAATCGCAGCGGTCGATCCTGGTCGCCGCGTTCATGCGGGCCGCCGAAGAGCATCGCGGCGACCCGGCCTACCGCGACGAACTCGCGCGATGGAGCGGTCACCACGCCGAATCGGACGGTGTCCCCGCCCGTAATGCCGTCCCGGCCGGTGACGACCCGCTCACTCGCGAGTTCGCGGTGGCCACGCTGACCGATACCGGAGTGCGGGAGATGACCGACGGCGGCAGCCTGCTGCTCGTGCACACCGGCGCCGACGATCGCCTGTCCTGGTTGCGGGCGGGTGAGGCGGGCAGCGCCGCCGTGCTGACGGCGACGATGCTCGGGCTGGCCACCTGTCCCATGAGCGAAGCCTTCGAGCTACCCGACACCCGGGAAGCGGTCCGTGAAGGGCTGCTCGGCGGCATCGGATACCCGCAACTCGTCGTCCGGGTGGGCAGGCCCGCGGCCGGGACGAGCGATGTTCCGATCTCGCCGCGGCGTTCACTCGACGAGGTGATCGCACCCCTGCGGTGATCGAGTCACGGGCACAACGATCAGGGAGGGAACCCATGACCGGCAACGCGCCCCGTCCCTCGGCGCACGGCGAACGCGTGATACTCGCGGCAGTAGACGGCTCGCCCGGCTCCTATCGCGCCGCCGCCTGGGCGGCCAGCGAAGCCGGGTTGTACGGTTGCGGACTGCATCTGCTCAACTCATGGGTGATCCCGGCCGCCTTCGGCGCCGGTGCGGCCCTGTCCGAGAGCGAACTCCGCCGGATGCACGACGACGGCGAGCACATCGTCACGGAGGCCGCGCGGATTGCCCGCGGCGCGACGGGTGACCCCGATCTGAAGGTGACCACCGAAACGACCGACGTCCTCATCACGCCGGCGCTCGTCGGACGCTCGGACTCGTTGCGGATGCTGGTTGTCGGTAGCCGCGGCCTCGGTGCCTTCCAGCGCAGCCTGCTCGGTTCGGTGAGCACCGCGGTCACCCATCACGCCCGGTGCCCCGTCGCGGTCGTCCACGCCGACACCCCGCTGGACGCGGCCGCGGCCGGACGGCCGGTACTGGTGGGAGTGGACGGCAGCGACAACAGTGTGCCGGCCGTGGAGCTGGCCTTCGACGAGGCGGCGCGGCGCGGCGTGGGCGTTGTCGCGCTGCATGCCTGGAGCGATACCAGCGGTCTCGACATCCCGGTCCGCGACTGGGACGGCGCCCGCGCGTCGGCCGAGGCGCTGCTGGCCGAGAGTCTGGCCGGTTACGCGCAGCGATACCCGGACCTCGAGGTGCGGCGCATCGTCACCGCTGACCGGCCGGTGCGCTCCTTGCTCGACGCGTCCGTGGACGCCCAACTGCTGGTGGTCGGCAGTCACGGCCGGGGCGGATTCGCCGGCATGCTCCTCGGGTCCACCAGCAACGCACTTCTGCATTCCGTGGACACCCCGATGATCATTGTCCGCGGCCCCGGCAAGAAGTGAACATCGCGCCCTCCGCCGGGGCAGTAAGGGGCGGAGGCTATTCGGCGTGCGCGACCATGACCGGGCAGTGGGAGTGCTGGACCAGAGCATTGCTGGTGGACCCCAGGAGCAGGCTGCGGAATCCGCCCCGACCGCGGCTGCCGACGACCACCAGCTGCGCCAGCCTCGACCATTCGACGAGCTGATGCCGCGGACCGGCCAGATAGACCTTCCGCATCACCTCGACCTCCGGGAACTTCTCCTGCCACCCCGTCAGTTGCTCGGCCAGCAGCCGCTCGGCTTCCGCGCGGACGTGCGAGTCGGAGATGGTGTTGGGGTAGCCGGCGACACGGCCGAAGCGCTGGTCGCTCCAGGCGTGCACCGCCACCAGCCGGGCCCGGCGCTCGGCGGCCTCGTTGAACGCGGCACCGAGCGCTGCCTGACCACAGCCGCTGCCGTCGACCCCTGCGACGATCGGATACGCGCCGGGGCACAGGTCGGCGCCTTGCTGCCGGGCGACCACGACGGCGCCGTGGCCGTGTGCGGCCACGGCCAGCAGAGTGGATCCCAGGTGAGCGAATCTGCCGTTGTCCCCGGAACCGCCGAGCACGACCATATGTGCGTCGGCCGAGCGTTCGATGAGCAGTCGCGCGGGTTCGGCGTCGGAGATCTCGGTGCGCACATGCAGGCCGGGAGCGGCCTCGCGCGCGAGCGCGATCGCCGCATCGACAGCGGCTCTGCCGCGGCGGCGGACGGTGTCGAGCACCCCGGGCGCGACCACCTCGTAGATCCCGAGACTTGCCGAGACCGCCGTCAGATCGAGCCCGTGCACGATGTGCAGGACGCGCCCCCGCTGCGCGGCGGTTCGCGCGGCCCAGCGGACGGCGCGGTCGGCGGCTTCGGTGCCGTCCGTGCCCACCACGACCGCCGCCGAAGCCAGGTGGTGCGGTCGATCCGGTCGATGCGTGGCCATGGCGCTCGCTCCCTTTCCATTCGCCACCGGTAGCTGCCGGGTGCAGTGGTACTACCCCGGAGACTAGGAGCGTGGACCGCGAATTCTCGCCGGTCGTTGGTCCCTGATGCGGAGGCCCAAAGGCAGCTCGGCACACCTCCTCCGGCGCGCACGATCAGTGCACTGGAGATCGGTGACCTTCGCCTCTGCCGACTGTGCCGGGCGGGGGAGCAGAGTGAACATCCGAGGCCCGAATCGTTGCGACCGGGAAGGCGGCCGACATGGGATCCCGCTCCTCCCATATGAGCCAGGCGGACCTGTTCACCTGGAGCATGGAGCACGATCCCGTCCTACGGTCCACGATCGTGACCGTGCTCGTGCTGGATTCCGCCCCCGACTGGGACCGGGTGGTCCGCACACTGGATCGGGGAACACGGCTCGTCCCGAGGTTCCGGCATGTGCTCACCGGGCTGCCGTGGGGTCTGGCACCGCCGCGCTGGACACCGGACCCGGACTTCGACCTGTCCTGGCATCTGCGGAGGGTGGCACTGCCGCCGCCGGCCGACGAGGCGACGGTGCTCGGCCTCGCGCGGAGGGAAGCGATGACGGCCTTCGACCCGGCCCGGCCGCTGTGGACCTTCACTCTGCTGACCGGACCGGACGACGGCCTCTGCGCCGCCGTGCTCAAGGTGCACCACAGCCTGACCGACGGACTCGGTGGCGTGCAGATCGCCGCCGAAATCCTCGACTTCACCCGGGACGGCACCGAGCGCGCTCCGGTCCGCCCGCGCGACGAGGACACCCGCTCACCCCTGGCCGATATCCTCGTCTGGAACGCGGCGACCGGCTACGGGCTGGTCAGAGCGGCGATATCGAACGCCGCAACGCTGGGGCGCGCAGTGTTCGATCCGGTCGCCGCCCTCCGCCGCGGTGCGGCACTCACCGCATCGGTGGCCCGGCTCGCCCGCCCCATCACCACCACCCTGTCGCCGTTGATGACCGAACGCGGGCTCGGCCGCGAACCGGCGGTCCTCGACATTCCGCTGGACCAGCTGTCCGACGCGGCCTACCGGGCCGGATGCACCGTCAACGACGCCTTCCTCACCGGTCTGCTGCTCGGCCTGCGCGGCTATCACACCGGGCACGGGGCCGCGCTGGATCGGGTCCGCGTGACCGTCCCCATCAGCATCCGGGAACCCGGCGATCCGATCGGCGGAAACCGGATCACGTTGGCCCGTTTCGGCATACCGATCGCCCGCGACGATGTACTGACCACGATGTGGACGGTGCACGAACTCGTCGAGCGCTGGCGTCACGAACCGGCCATACCGCTGTCGCACGCGGTGGCCGCCGTATTCAACCGTCTCCCCAGCGGCGCCCTCGCCGAAATGCTGAAACATGTCGACTTCGTCGCCTCGGACGTTCCGGGATCTCCGGCCCCGCTCTACCTGGCCGGCGCGCGGATCGAACGGCTCCGCGCCTTCGGCCCCACCATCGGCACCGCCTTCAACGCGACGCTGATCTCCTATGCCGGAACCTGTTCGGTCGGAATCACGGTCGACACCGCGGCCGTCCCGGACCTCCCCGAGTTCACCGCCTGCCTCCGCTCCGGTTTCGATGCCGTGCGCGACTTCGGCGCAGGCGTCCGGGCGCCGGGCAGCCGGCCGGTGGCCGTCGCCGTGGGCGGGGGTGGCCGATGACCGAACTGCGTCCACTCGATACCGGGTTCATCGAGCTGGAGGATGCCGACGGCCACGTCAGCCTGGGCATCGCCGTCGTCGCTGTCCTGGCCGGGCCACCGCCCTCGCGCGACACACTCCGCGCGACGCTGGACCGCCGGCTGGCGGCACTGCCCCGGTTACGTCAACGCGTGCGGCGCGCACCTTTCGACTTGACAGCTCCGGTCTGGGAGGACGATCCCGGCTTCGATTTGGACCACCATCTGCGCTGGACCGCCTTGCCGCGGCCCGGGGACGAGGAAACGTTGTGGGAGCTGATCGCCGGTGAAATAGAAGTACGACTGGACCGCGACCGGCCGCTGTGGCATTTCGTGGTCGTGGAAGGGCTGACCGAGGACCGGTGGGCTCTGGTCATGAAGGCCCATCACAGCCTGGTCGACGGCGTATCCGGAGTCGCCGTCTTCGAGAAACTCTGCGACCCGCTACCGGCGTCCTCGCCGGTTTCGCCGCCTCAGGTGCCGCAGCGGCGGACCGCCCTGTCCACCGTGGCCGAATTCCCCGTCTCGGTTCCCGGTTTCGTGTTCCGGACCGTGCGCAGCCTCGCCCCCGTCGCCGCCGCTGTCGCCGGGCCGGGGCACACCTCCTCGCTCAACGGAAGCATCGGCCGGAAACGGCGCTACCTCGCTGTGTCCGCGCCGCTGCCCGTGGTAGCCGCGATCGGCGACCGGTACCACGTCACCGTCAACGACGTGGTACTCACCGCGATCACCGCCGGCTACCGTGACCTGCTGCGCGGCCGCGGCGAGGAGCCGGCCGGACACGGGCTGCGAATTCTCGTACCGGTATCCATGCGCGCCACGCACGCCAAATACCTCATGGACAACCGCATCTCGGCCGTTCTGCCGGAACTGCCGGTCGACCACGCCGATGCCGTCGACCGCCTGCGGGCCGTGCACATGACGATGAATGCGCACAAATCCAGTGGCGCGGCGAGTTCGGAACACGCCGTCCTCGCGCTGGCGGGATGGGTTCCGTTCGCCGCGGTGGCCTGGACGTTGCGGCTGGTCGCGCGATTCCCGCAGCAGGGTATCGCCGCCTTGGCGACCAATGTCCCGGGCCCGCGCCACGAGCTGAGTTTCGACGGGCGGCGGGTACTGGATCTGCTGCCGGCGGTCCCGATCGCCATGCGATTACGCACCGCCATCGCGATTCTCAGCTACCACGACCACTTGGTCTTCGGAATCACCGGCGACTACGACACCACCCCCGATATCGATGTGCTCGCCGCCGGCATCGAGCGGGCAATCGGCGACCTCGCCGCCCGCGCGGGTCTCGCGAGTGACCCCGCGCCGACGTCGTCGAAGTGAGAGCGCGTATCGCGCGCTCCACACTCGACGTTCGCCGGACTCAATCAGCAAATCGGTAGGAGTACATGCCGACGTAGCGTGTGGGCGTAGTGGTCGATTCGCCCTCCGGACACCAGTGCTAACCACAGCAAGCCCAGCGCTCACCTGAGCACGGCGCTGTACAGGTTGGTATCGAATCTGCACTTCCAGAGCTTTGTACAGCTCCATCTTGTCCAGTGGGTCGCCCGCATCGAGTCGGGCCCGGATATCGCCGTGTGAATCGATGAGCCCGCTGAGTTCGCGCGCGGTGACCTGGACCGGTCTCGGTATTGTGTCCAGCTCGACCTGAGCGGCGGCTCTCTCGGCCTGTGCCGCGTTCATCGCACTGACCAGGCTGCTGGGGTCGATGCCGGCCTCGATCGCTCGGGTGTAGCGCTCCAGCTTCTGGTTCGCGTCCGCGATGCGTGTCTTGATGATGTTGCGCCGGATATCACTGTCGTCGGTGTTATACGCTTCGAGCAGGAATTCCAGTGTCTGCGTCCTCTGCTGCTTACCGAAGAGATCGGCGAGCCACCTGTTCAAAGGGTTGGCAAGAGTCAGTTCGCGCAGGTTCACGGTCTTGGGATGCTCGGCCAAGACGGGGCTGCCGGGTGCGAGGGTTTTCGAGTGGCACCGGTAGTAGACACCACCGCGGGTAACGCCGGCCTGCATTTTCCGGCCGCAGATATCGCAGGTGACCAGCCCCCGCAGCAGGTAAGGACGCGTCGTAGTCCGGGATCGGGAGTTTCGAGCACGATCACGATTGCTCGCGCCGGCACGGCTACGCCGGATCAAATGGGCCTCGGTGAAGATCTCGACCGACACGATGGCCGGGTGCGCGGGGTTCTTCGAGCGGATCACCCGATCGGCGGTCGCCCGGACGAATCTGATGGCGTAACCGGCTGCTACGTCGTCGGGATCGATCAGTTCCTCTTTCTTGGCCCAGCGGCCGAAGACCGCGTATCCGGTGTAGCGCGGATTCTGCAGGATCGCGGCCACGGTGGAGGCCTGCCACCCGTCGCCGGAGCGGTGCCGGTTCTGGCCTGGGCGGTGCGCGCTGGGGCACGGAATGCCGTCGCGGTTGAGCCGTGTGGCGATCGCCTTGTCACCCTGGCCCTCGATGTACTCCCGGAATATCCGCTTGACCACGGGCGCCGCCTCCACGTCCATGGAAAGGATCCGCAGGCACAGACCGTCGGCGGCGCGGTTCGGGTTCGGATGCGGTGGGCCGTCGACGACGATGTACCCGTAGGGTGCGCGGCCTCCCTGATGCCGGCCCTCGTTGAGAACCTGGGCGTCCATGCTGGCGCGGGTGCGCTGCTGCACATGCTGGCGTTCGGATTCGCTGAGCCCGCCGAGCATGGACATCATCATGGTGTGCGTGGCGTTGCGGGCGTTGTACATTCCGCCGAGCTCGGGCACCCACACTTCGACGTCATAGGCGTGGATACGGGGCGCGATCAGGGAGAACTGGTTGCCGAACCAGCACCGGGTGCCCTCACCGACCACGATGGCCGACCAGCCGCGGTCCGGCCGCTTCAGGTCGGCCAAGAGCCGGGACGCTTCCGGACGACGGTCCCATGGCACCGACCGAGACTGTCCTACATCGAAATACGTTTGTGTGATCAGGCCAGGTGCGGCAAATTTTTGGGCGTTGCCGAACTGCCAGCCGTAGGAGGTTTCGGGGTCCTGGTTGTCTTCGGTGGAGACGCGACCGTAGAACGCGAAGGTCTGGTCGGTGGCTACCGCTATGTCGGCGACATCGATGCCGAGCAACTCATCCAGGACAGCCCAATCGTTCGAGTCGCTGGGCATCGTTTCACCTTCCTTTATGCGGCCTTTCGCCGGCTCGGTCGTTGTTCTGAAGCAGGATTCTGAGAAGAATCTTCGCTGCGGCGGGGTTCAAGACTGGCGGATGATCTGGAAGAACCACCTCTACGGTCTCCGGAGCCGGGCCCGGCTTTCCGCGGCGTTTCCCGGGTTGTTCCGGGTCGATGTCTGCTCTCATGGGCGTCGGCCTCGCCCGGGCTCCTGTGATCTGCAGGTTTGCATATGGCGGTCGGCCTGTCCACCGGTTCCGACCTGGCCACACAGGCGGGAGAACCTCCGGTTGACGTTGTGCTCGGCGGTGAATGGATTCCACGACGGGGGGCGTCCCGGCATCGCGGCGGGCGATGCCATGTGTACTGCCCGAGGCTGCGGCGCACCCAGCAGCCGGATTAGGCCGTCACCGTGGTGAGTGAGACGGCGGATACCGCGTGCGCCGTCGATCGGACCGACCGTTGTCAGGGATGCGCGTACGACGTGACATGCGACAAAAGATCTGCTGCCCACGACATCGGGCACAGGCGATTTGGGTAGCGCCTCGGATTCTTCAACCACGCCGCGAACGGGATGCACGGCTTTGCCAGATCGGCTTTGTCTGGCATCAGAAGTGTCAACATCGGTTGCGGAGAGCTGGGATCTGTGCGGCCGATGAAGGCGTGGGAATGGGCAAGGGTTCTATCGGCACGGGCATCCAGTGTGGCGATCGGGTTTCTCTCACTGGATTCTTGGGTCAGCCGGTGAACTCGCGGTGGAGGTTGTTTGACCTCGATCTCGCCATGGGTGAGGCCACGTACGAGTGATTTCGCATCGCGAGTGTGTGTAAGGAATCCGGCAGTCGAGGTGCACTGTATGTCGTTGATGGAGAAGTAGCGGCGCGAGCAGATCGTTGCCCGGAATCGGCGGGAGCGCAGGTGCACTGCGAACCCACCGCTCACCGAGTTGGCGCGGAACAACCTTGCGCCGCCAGCCGGTTCCTCGCCGCGTGCGCGGTGCAGATCGTGCCGACCATACGACGTCGACCTTCGGGTATTAGAATCCCGCGCGTCCGGGGCCGACGTGGCGCTGCGGCAGTTGGCCGTCACCGGGTACGGACCATCCCCGCGCGTGCGGGGCCGACATCTGGGGGAGCCGGTGATCGTGACGAAACCCGGACCATCCCCGCGCGTGCGGGGCCGACGGCAAATGAGCTACGTGGTACCGAACGAGGTGCGGACCATCCCCGCGCGTGCGGGGCCGACGGTTCGGAGGCCAGGCCTTCGGCCGACAACTGGGGGCCATCCCCGCGCGTGCGGGGCCGACCAGCGCGGCATCGAACAGCACTCGTTCCCGGTGGGACCATCCCCGCGCGTGCGGGGCCGACGCCGCGGCCGTCTGGGTGGCCGGGAGATCCATGGGACCATCCCCGCGCGTGCGGGGCCGACGTACTCGGTGATGCCGGTATCGACCACGTCGAAGGACCATCCCCGCGCGTGCGGGGCCGACAGTTCGGTGAGCCGGTCGGCGATCGCCCGGCCGGGACCATCCCCGCGCGTGCGGGGCCGACCGCCAATGAGCGCGGTTCTACCGGCGCGGTCCCGGACCATCCCCGCGCGTGCGGGGCCGACGATACCGGCGCGCATGACCGCGCCCTGAATCCGGGACCATCCCCGCGCGTGCGGGGCCGACACTTCCTGACCTGGCCGTATTCGTGCCTTGTGGCTGTTTTTCATTCACTTCGTCTGGACGGCGATCGTAGGTGCTGGAACGCTCTGCAGGGAGTGCATATGGCCCTTCATAGCACCACGTGTTGATCTTGAGTCGCCGAGAAGGGCGCCGGGGGGGGTCCAAGCGTTGTTCCGTGACCGGCGGTCCGGAGCAGGGGCGACGACGTCCGTTGCCGTGACTTGATGCTCGGGCCTGGAGTGCGACCGATGTTGTGTTAGCCGGCAGGTCAAGTGGTTTGGAATCGGTGGAGGTCGAGCTGTTTGTGTCGGTGGGTCTTTTTATGGTGGCACCATGACCGTGGATGGGGTTGAGGGGTCGGCCGGGTGGCCGGATTTGTCGAGGTCGGAGCGAGCATGGTTAGGGGCGATTTGGGGGAAGTCTGCTGGTCGTGCTGGCGGCACGGTGAATTTGCTGCTGTCGCACATGCTGGATACGGCTGCTGTCGCGGAGCTGATCTGGGATAGGTACCTGGCGGAGTCGGTCCGTCATCAGGTGTCAGTGGTTGCTGGCGGTGTCGATGCAGGCCGTTGGTTGTTCGTGTGGCTTTGCGGTGTGCACGATCTGGGCAAGGCGACGCCTGCGTTTCAGTCCGTGGACCGTGACGGTGCTGCCGCGGTCCGCAGTGTTGGGTTGGGATGGGATGAGCGCGCGGTCAAAGCGAGGCGGTGGAGGCACGAGAAGGCTGGGGCGAGGGTGCTTAAGGACCTGCTTCAGGCGGCCGGGTGGGGTGCTGAGCAGCGAGACTGGGTGTGGCCGTTGGTTGCCGGGCATCACGGGCAGTTTCCGTCGCTGGGGGATTTGGGGCCTGGTCGGCGTCTTGAGCCTGAGCTGCGGGGGGCCGGTGATTGGCCGAACGTTCAGCGAGCGTTGCTTGCGGTGTATACCCAGGCGCTGGGGTGTGGCGAGCTTTCTGAGCTGGAGCCGCGGGTTGTGCCGTCGCGAGCGCTGCAGCTGGGGTTGAGTGGCTTCATCGTGATGGCCGATTGGATCGCCAGTGGGGAGCACTTCCCGGGCCTTGATCGTTTGGGCCAGGTCAGTGTCGAAGGGGCTCGCGCGAGGGCTGAAAAGGCCTGGGAAGCACTCGGTCTGGCCCGCGGATGGGGTCGGATTCCGGAGCCTTCGGCCGATGACTTCGAGTTGCGTTTCGGTGCTCCACCCCGACCGTCACAGCGCGTGGCGGTCGACTGTGCGGGGCGGATGCCGCGTCCGGGGTTGATGATTGTGGAGGCGCCTATGGGGGAGGGGAAGACGAGGACGGCGTTGCTGTGTGCGGAGGTGCTGGCGGCACGGTTCGGATTCGACGGGGTGTTCGTGGGAATGCCTACCCAGGCGACGAGTGACCCGATGTTCACGCAGGTGCGAGCGTGGGTGGAGAAGGTGAATGCCGAAGTTGCGGGCGGGGTGGCGTTGCTGCACGGCAAGCGTCGTTTCAATAAGGATTGGCAAGGGCTCGTCGAATCCGCTCAGGGTGGGGATGCGGGGTTCGCGAGTGTGGGCGAGGACGAGTTCGGGCTCGATGATCTATATGGCTGTGCGGAGTTCGACCCGTGCACGTGGGAGCGGCCCGTCCGTACGGTGCCGGCCGAGTGGTTCCTCGGAGCGAAACGAGGGTTGCTGGCGCCGTTCGTGGTCGGCACGATCGATCAGTTGTTGCTGGCGGCGACGCGTACCAAGCATGTGATGCTGCGGATGGCCGGGTTGGCGGGGAAGGTTGTCATTCTCGACGAGGTGCATGCGGCCGACGTGTACATGTCGGAGTTTCTCGTGGAGGGGCTGCGCTGGCTCGGCCAAGCCGGAGTGCCGGTCATTCTTTTGTCGGCTACGTTGCCGTCGCAGCAACGCGAGCGGCTTCTCAGTGCTTACCTGGCCGGGGCCCGTGGCACCGAGGAACTCGAGCGGATAGCGGTCGACGCGGTACCGGGGTATCCGAGGGTGACCACGGCGTGGGCGGACTCTGCGGGCAGCCCAGTGGTCGAGCAGGCCGCTGCACCGGCCTGGCGGGCAGAATCGCTGCGGGTCAACGTCCAGGTGGTCGAGGAAGGACGGTCGATCACCGAGCTGCTCAGCGATCGCCTGTCCGAGGGTGGTTGTGTGCTGATCATCCGCAACACGGTCGATCGGGCCCAGCAGACCTACGAGGGGCTCCGGCCTGTGTTCGGGTCTGCGGTGCGGCTGCTGCATGCGCGGATGCACATTCGTGAGCGCGCGGCGGTGACCGAGGACTGCCTCACTGTTCTGGGCCCGAAAAAAGATGGGGTGCAACGACCGCTGTCTATAGTGGTCGCCACCCAGATCGCGGAGCAGTCGTTCGACGTGGACGCTGACCTGCTGATTACTGATCTGGCGCCGATGGACTTGTTGCTGCAACGCATCGGGCGCATGCACCGCCACGACGGGGTCCGCCGCCCCCCGGGGCTGCGTGAGCCGACAGTGATGGTCACCGGCTTCACTCCCTGCGGAGACGGTCCACCGCAGTTCGACGGTGGCAGCGAAGCGATCTATGGGCGATACCCACTGCTGTGCAGCGCGGCAGCAGTCCTGCAGGCCGAAGGAGAAGCCTGGAGGGTCCCTGCCCAGGTCCCCGATCTGGTAGCCGCCGCGTACGACCGGCAGGCGAGGACCCCCGAGGCATGGGCATCCGAAGTCGCCGCCGCGTCGCAGTCATGGAGCGCCGATCAACAGAAGCGGGCCGACACGGCGGCACAGTTCGTGCTGACCCGGCTCGGTGAGCACGAGTACCCGACGTTGGAGGGGCTGCACCGCGGGGAGTACGTCAAGGATGATGACGTCCGCGTTCGTGACGGCGAAGAATCGATCGAGGTGATCCTGGTACGGCGGGACGACCGCGGTTACCACGCCGAGAACGGGCGCCGGCTCGGGCCCAACGGTGAGGTTGGAGCCGAGGTTCTCGACGACGTTCTCGGCGGCACACTTCGGCTGCCGACACGACTCACCCGGTCCGGAATGGAGTCGCTGAGAACGCTGGACGGTTGGCGGGATCACCCATGGCTGCGCTACAGCCGTGCACTGGTCCTCGACCGCGACAGCCGGGCGACGATCGGCGAGGCCAAGGTTCGCTACGAAGAAAAACTCGGCCTCCGTGTCGAGTGACGCGGTGAGTACTGGAAGTACGTCACCGCGCCACTCCCCGCCGCTGCGGGGCCGACTGGGGGCCCAAACACTGTTCTGGACCATACCTGCCGGAACAAACCGGCAGGTATGACTCAGTTTTCCATACCGCCGGAACAGCCCAGTGGAGTACTCTCCAGAACAGCTCTAAACAGTGTTCCTTATCGAATGGATGAGAGCGTGAATGAAGGTGACTTGATTCGGGTAGTTCCGCTGTTGCCCTGCAGGTTTGACGATGGCTCTGTCGAGGCGATTCCGGTGTGGCGCGCGTTGGTGAACAGCCACCGGATCGTCAGTATCGATGTCGAGGTGCCGACGATGCTGCCGGCGATCTTGCGTCAACTTCTGCTGCCGATCGTGCTGCATGCGCTCGGGTCGCCGCAGACTCGCGAGGAGTGGGGGCAGCGATTCGACCGTGGATGCTTCGATGCTGCTGAAGTCGAGGCGCTCGAGGCATATCTGGTCGAGTACGGCGACCGCTTCGACGTACTGCATCCGGTGCATCCGTTCGGCCAGGTTGCTGATCTTCGGACGAAGAAGGGTGAAACCAAGGGGGCTGCGTTGCTGGTGGCTACAGCGCCCTCGGGTAACAACGTCCCGTTGTTCGCGACACGGACCGAGGCCGACGCCCTACCCTTGCCGCTCGATGCCGCCGTGCGCTGGATGCTGCATACGCAGTGCTGGGACACCGCAGCCATCAAGACCGGTGTGATCGGTGACCCGAATGCCGAGAAAACGGGCAAAACGTCGGGCAACCCCACAGGTCCGCTGGGACAGTTGGGCGTGGTGATGCCGGTCGGGCGAACCCTCTACGACACTTTACTTCTGAACACCCCGATCGGTGTTCAGAAGCGACTGGGCGCCCCGCACTGGGCGAAACCTCCTCTCGGTCCGCAGTGGAAGATTCGCGCACCGGAGAGCCTGTTGGACCTGTGGACGTGGCAGTCACGGCGGATCCGGCTGATGACTCAATCCACCGAGGATGGCCCCGTTGTCTCACGGGTGGTGGTGTCCGCGGGGGACCGGTTCAGTGTTGGTGTGCCGGTATGGGAAACCCACACCGCATGGCGGAAGGACAAACCCGATAAACGGACCGGTGCCACTCCGCTACGTCCGTTGCGGCATACGGCGGGCAAGGCGGCGTGGCGTGGACTGGACGCCCTGCTGGCCCTGGAGAAGGAGAACGGTGCGGCGCGGACCAGTGAGCTGATCGACCAGATTGCGGGTTTGGACGCCGAGGGCATCATCGATGTCGACTATCCGCTGCAGGTAGAGACCTTCGGCATCGTGTACGGCAACCAGTCCGCGGTGATCGAGGAACTGATCCACGACGTCGTCTCTGTGCCTGTGGCATCCCTGAGAGGTAACGGGCTGGCGTATGAGGTGGTCGTAGACGCCGCAGTGCAGGCCGAACAGCTGGTCAACGCGATCAACCACCTCTCCGCCGATCTGCGCCGATCCGTGGGCGCCGACCCGATCCCGTGGAACAAGGGCATGCGGCCGGGAGAGCAGCTACTCACCGCCCTCGATCCACTGGTTCGGCGACTCCTGGCAGGCATAACCGTGGACTCCAGTGATGAGGACAAACTCACCCGCGGACGCGAGGCATGGGAGCTGCTGGCCTTCGACGCGGTTCATCGCTGCGCTGCACCGCTGTTCGCGCTGCCCGCAACCGCGTTCAACGGCCGCAGCGTGAAATCGGGCAGCAAGGAACACCACTACAAACTCGGACTGGCGGCCAACCGGTTTCACACCTCAGTGGACCACGCTCTCGGCCGAGCATCTGCTCTGCGCAAACGGACGAACGACGAGGAATAGATATGGCTCAGAGATATTGGAACAGGTTCATCCGCGAGGGCACTGCGAGGCAGGAGTTGCCGCCGGGCGAGCATCTTGCTGCGTTACGGTCAGGCCTGGGCCGTGAGGCGTTGACAGTTCCCAAGATGTGGCCGTTCTACACCATCGTGCCCGACGACAACACAAGGCTGGAACGCTTCGGGGACGTGACTGCCGGCCAGCATGCCGAACATGCCGCGCTGGCGCTGTTCGGGTTGCATCAACAGTCGCAAAAGACCCTAATGCACGTCCCTGGTATCGGCCTCGGCTTCGCTCTGCGGGTAATGCGTCGCCACGACAAGTACAGCACCGACGCGGTGGACCGCCGTGTATCAGCGATGGTGCACTCCACCTCGGTACCGACGCTGACCTACCAGTTACGCGGGCTGGTCACGCAACTCCGCGATATCAAACAGCCGCTGGACTACGACCGACTGCTCCGCGAACTCGACGATTGGCACTGGCCCGACGGGCGGCAGCGCGTCCGAAAAGCCTGGGCACAAGGCTATCAACGATGGGAAAACCCGGCCGAGACCACCACCGGCTGACCAAGACACCTCCGCCGCACACCAACTCAGACCAAAGGACGCACCTGACATGGCTCAGCATGTACGCATCGATATACACATTCTGCAGACTGTTCCGCCGGCCAACCTCAATCGCGACGACCAGGGAAACCCGAAGGAAGCCGTATACGGTGGTGTTCGTCGTTCCCGCGTGTCCTCGCAAGCCTGGAAGCGGGCAGCACGGATGCGATTCGAAGAATGTGTCCCCAAGCAAGACCTCGGGACCCGCACTCGCAAAGTCGCAGCCGAACTGGCCAAACGCATCAAAGACCGTACCTCTCTCGATACCGAGACCGCAGCACGCCTCGGCACTGCCGTCCTTGCCCCGGTCGGCATCACCGCGGGGAAGAAGGCCGGCAACACCGCGTATCTGCTGTTCGTCGGCAACCGTCAGCTCGATGCCGTGGTCGACCTCGTCGCTGATAGAGCAGACGAACTCGCCGCGCTCGACGACAAGGCACTCGAGGAGGCCATGAAGGAACTGCCGGTCGCTGACCAGTTCACCCAGAATCACCCCATGGACGTCGCACTGTTCGGACGCATGGTCGCAGATATTCCCGCCCTCAACGTCGATGCCGCAGCTCAGGTGGCACACGCCATCTCCACACACGCGGTCGAAGCAGAGTTCGACTACTACACCGCCGTCGATGATGCGAACGAGAACGATGCCGACCCTGCCGCCGGAATGATCGGCTCGATCGGCTTCAACTCCGCCACCCTCTACCGCTACGCCAGCATCGGACTCGACCAGCTACACCACAACCTCGGCGAACCAGACGCTGTCCTTGAGGCGATCGACATCTTCGTCGACAGCTTCGCCCGCTCGATGCCCACCGGCTACGGCAACTCCTTCGCCCACCGCACCCTGCCCTCCCTGGTCGCGGTCGTGGTCCGGGAGGACCAACCCGTCAACCTCGTCTCGGCATTCGAGAAACCGATCTCCGCACCTCGCGGCGGTATCGCCGAACGCTCGGCCCGCGCGCTGGCAGAAGAACAGCGACGCAGCATCGAAATGTGGGGCGACAAACCCGCTCACACTGCGTTCGCGCACGCATTCGGCCCTGAAACCGAGAAAGACCTGGAAACCGCCTTCGGCGTCGCGGTAACAATCACCGAACTTCGCCAAGGCCTGCTCGAACAGCTGCGTGGATACCTGAACCGATGACCGCATCCACCGACACCTCGATCCTGCTGCTCCGCTTGGCTGCACCCCTGCAGTCCTGGGGCGAGAACAGCAAATTCAACCGCCGCGAAACCCGGACCGAACCAACCAAGTCGGGGGTTGTCGGGCTCCTCGCCGCAGCCCTGGGCCTCGAGCGTGGCGCCGATCTCAGCACCCTGACCGGACTCGCCATGGGAGTACGCACCGACCAGCCCGGCACCTTGCTCCGTGACTTCCACACCGTCTCCGACTACCGCGGCCAGCCGTTGAAACAAAGCGGAGTCAACGCGAAAGGGATCCAAAAACTTACCACACCAGCGAAATACACCCACGTCACCCACCGCTACTATCTCCAAGACGCGGCGTTCCTGGTCGGGCTCGCCGGTCCAGCCGATACCGTCCGCGAACTGGCTGCGGCGGTCAAGCGGCCGGCCTTCCCGCTGGCACTCGGGCGACGCAGCTGCCCACCCACCCAACCGATCCTGGCAGGCACACCCGCCTCGGAACTGCTCACCGCACTGTCCTCGCACCCATGGCAGGCCAGCACAGCAGCCCGCACCGGCTACCTGCGCGGCACCAAACCAGCTTTCGTGCATCTGCCGGTCACCATCGACGATCCCGCCGGCGGTGACACCCGCCAGGATGTCCCCATTTCCTTCGGCCTTCACGATCGCCGGTATCTGCAGCGCCGCGTGCGACACACCACCGTGTGGATCCCGACCGGATTCCCCGAGCCCGGTAACGCCGCGACCGCCAGCAGCGCACCACCGGTCGGCCACGACCCGTTCTCCCTCCTGGACTGGTGAAAGAGCCCCATGACCTACCTCTCACGCATCCGCATCAACCCACTGCGGGCGCAGAGCCGAAAACTGCTCGCCAACCCCCGCGCCATGCACAGCGCCGTCCTGCACGGAGTCCCCGGCGACGCCACCCGCGAGCGCATCCTGTGGCGACTGGACACCGACAACCCCCACCGGCCGTTGCTCTACGCGCTGACACTGACAAAGCCCGACTGGTCCCACTTGGTCGAGAATGCCGGCTGGCCCGGCGCCGACGGTGAACACGCCGACATCGCCGATTACCGTCCCCTCCTGGACAAGCTCGACACCGGACACCACTACGCCTTCCGTGTCACCGCGAGCCCGGTACAGAACACCAAATCCCCGGTGAAACCCACAGCGTCCCAGATTGCGCGGGCCGAGGCCGAATCGCAACAGCCTCGAGCGCAGCGACCTCGGGCAAGGTCGCTGCGGCTCGGCCACCGCACCGCGGCAGCGCAACTGTCCTGGTTCCTGGACCGGACACCGAAGTGGGGCTTCCGCATCCCCTCCACCGAGTTCGAACCGCAGCTACCCGGGATCGAACTCGACGAGTCCGCGCCCGAAATCCTGATCAGCGCGCGTCAACGACTGAGCTTCGGGCACCCCGATCGAGACAACGTGGGAAGCTCCCGGGTCACAATCCACACCGCTACCTTCGAAGGCCACCTCGAGATCACCGACCCCGAACGGTTCACCGCCACCCTCCTCGCCGGTATCGGGCCTTCCAAAGCATATGGATGTGGGCTGCTCACTCTCGCACCGATCCCAGCGGCCTGAGCATGCCCGACATCTGGTGGAAGGCCCACCCCCACGACCTGCACAGACTCCAGGACCGAATCTCCACAGTCTACGTCGAACGATCCCATATCGACCGCGACGAGAACGCCGTGGTCGTGATCAACAAAAAGGAGACTGTACGCGTCCCCGCAGCGCTGGTCGCGGCCATGCTGCTGGGACCCGGCACCCGCATCACCCACGCCGCAGCCGCACTCCTCGCCGATTCGGGCACCACAATCTGCTGGATCGGGCAACAAGGAGTACGCATGTACGCCGCGGGTATCGGCCCGTCCCGCGGCGCCGGGCTCCTGATGCAGCAGGCACACCTGGTAACCCGGCCCAAAGAACGGCTGAAAGTCGCCCGCGCCATGTATTCGATGCGGTTCCCCGGCGAAAACGTCAGCGACCTGACCATGCAGCAGCTCCGCGGCCGCGAAGGAACTCGCATCCGACGCATCTATCGCGAGCACGCCTCACGAACCGGCATCACCTGGCAAGGCCGCAAATACGTCGCCGGCGACGCCCACGCCACCGGCGACGACCTCAACCGGGTT
Source organism: Nocardia sp. NPDC003345 (assembly GCF_053589395.1). Lineage (NCBI taxonomy): Bacteria > Bacillati > Actinomycetota > Actinomycetes > Mycobacteriales > Nocardiaceae > Nocardia > Nocardia sp. NPDC003345. The sequence goes on along the minus strand of NZ_JBSFRU010000049.1, from coordinate 540 downwards.
CTCTCCGCCGCGAACGCCGCCCTGTACGGCATCTGCCACGCCGTCATCGTCGGTCTCGGAGCCAGCCCCGGTCTCGGATTCGTCCACACCGGATCAGCGATGTCGTTCGTCCTCGACATCGCCGACCTGTACAAGGCCGAATACACCATCCCCCTCGCATTCGACCTCGCCGCTGACGAACTCACCGAAGAACGCGACGCCCGACTGGGACTCCGCGACCTCATTGCCGAGCGACAACTGCTTCCACGGGTCGTCAACGACGTCCGAACACTGCTCGACGCCACCGTGGCCGAGGATGATCCCTTCGGACCGCAATTGTGGGATGAGAAAGTCGGCACTGTCGATGGCGGCACCAACTGGGCAGACAAAGAAGCCGACCTCATGCAGCCCAGTTTCGGCGAGCAACAGCTCACCATCATCGGACCCGAAATCGAAACCCAGGTCGAATGGTGAACCAGTGACAGTCATAGTCCTCATCGCTGTCGCGCCAGGCCTTCGTGGCCATCTCACCCGATGGATGATCGAAGTAAATGCCGGTGT
>NZ_JBSFRU010000048.1:0-27655 GCF_053589395.1 Nocardia sp. NPDC003345 | reverse complement strand
CAGGTCATTATAGAGACTGAGGGCGACACAAAGAAGCTCCCCGGCGATTCGCAGTCACCGGGGAGCAGACCGAAGCGGGTGCAACCGCTCCAGCAATCACTCTGACCTCAGAGATAGGGGCTCCGAAGTCATGACCATCGTAGTAGACGAGATGTCGGACCGTTCCGACTCCGCTCAGCACCTGGCCGGGGCGGATGTCCCGGAGTCGGTCCGCATCGCCGAGAAGCTGAGGCGGATTCGGGAGATCCATCGGGAGCAGGGGCCGCGGCTGCCGCGCTCTCCGGAGGGTCCGGTGATGTTCGAGTGCTGGCCCGCTGGTGGCGGTGCCCCGACGCGGTGGATGGGTCGGTGATCGTGATGGCCTCGAACATGGTTTCGCTCCGTACTCGCTCTCTGAAGTCGGAGGTGTTGCGGCCGTCTCGGTTGAATGCGGCGGGGTGGTGCATCTATTGCTGCGGCCGACACTGCGAGAAGGCAGCGTGTATCGCCTGGTACGCGGGGGCGGTGTGGGAGACCTGCACTCGGTGTGGCGGCAGCGAGTACGTGGACGGCCACCTGGACCCGGAGACGTCGACCGAGCGCTGCGATTGCACCCAGGGCCTGACCGAGACCGGTGCTTCCGGGGCAGTGGCCGAGGTGATCGGGTTCCCGGGTGCGCGAGAGCGCAAGGCTCCGGAGGTCATCGGCTACAGCGCGCAGGGTCGGCCGGTGATCCGTGATCACCTGGGCAAGGTCTCGGAAGTGTTCGACATCGACGACCCCGAGCAGTGGTTCTGATGGCGGCGGCGGTGACAGACCTTGGTGGAGCTCCTGCGGCCCGGACCACGGCGGCGGAGCGGCGTTCGGAACTGAACCTTGTCGAGTTGGCGGCGTCGGCGGCGGAGAAGGAGGGCGTGTGCCAGCGTCCTCTGCCGATGCTGGCCACCACCGAAGACGGCGGCACCAAATACATCGGCGCCCCGTGCAAATCGACGTTGGAGTGCGTGTGCCCGGCCTGCTCGGCCCGCGCCCGGCTCCTGCGTATCCAGCAGGCCCACGAGGGCTGGCACATCGGAGAGGAACCGGTAGTGGAGAAGAAGAAACCGACCGAGCAGCAGATGGACCTGCTGCGGGCCCGTGCCGATCTCATGGCCTCCTACGCCGACGCCAAGGAGTCCGGCGACCAGGAAATGATGGACGGCATCCGGGAGGTCGTGGAAGACCTCGACAACGACCTGCGCGGGACCGGGATCCGCGGGAAGCTGCCCAGCCTGGATCCGGGTGAGAAGCCGGTCCGTAAGCGGACTACTCGCCGTCAGCAGGCGGCCCCGGACCTGCCTCGGAAGAAGGTCGGTAAGACCACGATCGGGCGGGAGTACGCGGGCAAGTACCGGCCCTCGCTGTTCCTGACCCTCACCCTCCCGTCCTACGGTCGTGTCGGCCCGGATGGCGCTCCGGTGAACATGGACACCTACGACTACCGCCAGGCCGCCCGGGACACGATCCACTTCGCGGCACTGTTCGACCGGTTCATCCAGAACTACCGCCGGGCCTCCGGTCGCGATGTCCAGTACTTCGCCACCGTCGAACCCCAGCGCCGTGGAGCTCCGCATATCCACATCGGGATCCGGGGCACCGACCCGAAGGAACTGATCCGCCAGCTGGCGGCCGCGACCTATCACCAGGTGTGGTGGCCGCACTTCAACGAGCCGACCTACCCCGACCGGCTGCCGCTCTTCGACCACCAGCAACAGAAGTTCGTGGACCCCGACACCCGCGAACCCCTCCCGACCTGGGACCAGGCCCAGGACATGATGTCGTCGGTCGACGAACTCGAACCCGCCCACGTGATCCGGTTCGGCCAGCAGATCGACATCAAGGGAATCCTGGGCGGCACCGAAGAAGCCAAACGCCATATCGGCTACCTGACCAAGTACCTCACCAAGTCCATCGGGGACGTGATCGAACCACAGTCCCAGCGGGCAGCCGACCACTACGACCGCCTGCACCAGGAGCTGTGCAAGACGCCGTGCTCCCCCACCTGCGGTATCTGGTTCCGCTACGGCGTCGTTCCGAAGAACGCGAACGCCAAGACTCAACCCGGGATCTGCAAGGGCAAAGCGCATCGGCGGGAAACTCTCGGGCTGCGTGGCCGGCGGGTGCTGGTGTCGCGGAAGTGGACCGGCAAGGACCTGGCCGACCACAAGGCCGACCGCGCGGACTTCGTTCGGCAGCGCCTCGCCGAAGCCGGAATGCCGATGGATCAGGTACAGCAGATGGTGATCACACCGGTAGAACCGGGCGACCCGAACGTGCCACCCCGTGAGCATCTGATCATGCAGATGGTGGCCCAGAAGATCAGTCAACGCGCCCAGTACAACCGGGCCATCCTGGCCGACCCGCCAGACGGGCCGGATATGTCCGTTTCACGTGAAACCGTTGCACCGCAACAGTATTCGTCGGACCCGGCGGCGTAGGGAGGGGTGTGGATCATGAGCGAGAAGTTCATGACGGTGCAGCAGGCGGCCGACGTTCTGCAGGTCTCCCGCTACAGCATCTATCAGTTGATCTGGTCCGGGCAGGTTCGATCGGTCACCATCGGCCGGTCGCGTCGTATCGTCCGGCAATCGTTCGATAGCTATGTGTCGGACCTGATCGACCAGGCGGCGTGATGACTGAGAAGGCTCGGAGGAAGAACCCGAACGGCTCCGGCAGTATCAGCGCCCGCAAGGACGGCCGCTACGAACTCAAGCTGTTCGTCGATGCGCCGGACGGTACCCGCAAGCGGATCAGCGTCTACGGCGCGACATGGGAGGAAGCCGACGCGGAACGTACCCGGCTCAAGGAGTTGCAGCGCCGGGCGGTTCCGGTCGATGTGACGACGATGACCGTTCGGCAATACCTCCAATACTGGCTGGACAGCGTGGTCGAACCCTCGGTGCGGCCGACAACCTACGTCACATGGGAGGCGCTGGTTCGGCTGTACATGATCCCGGGGCTCGGACGGCACAAGCTTCGGGCGTTGCAGGCCAAGCACGTTCGTGATTGGCTGACCAAGGTCTCTCGGCAATGCCAGTGCTGCGTCCAGAAGAAAGACGCCAAGCGGGCCGAGAAGGGCAAGGCTCGCTGCTGCGCTCGGACTCCGGCGGCGTGCTGTGAGCAGTTCCCCAGTACCGGGACTCTCCGGACGATCCTCCGGGTTCTGCGTGCTGCGATGCAAGACGCGGTGGAAGACGATCTACTGGCCCGCAATGTGACGAAGCAGGTCAAGATGCCCGCTGGCCGGGTGCGCAAGGAGAAGCCCTGGTCCGAAGACGAGGCATTGCGCTTTCTGGAGACGGCGAAGGATCACCGGCTGTACGCGCTGTGGTCGGTGGCTCTGGCGATCGGGCTACGCCGCGGTGAGGCGCTGGGCCTCCGATGGACTGATGTGGATCTGACCGGTGGGGCGGTCGATATCTCGCAGGCGTTGTATCGAGTCGGTGGCCGGCTGGATCTGTTTGACGTCAAGACTGAAGGTTCGGAGGCGACGGTGCCGCTTCCGCCGAGGCTGCTCCAGCTCCTTCGGCAACATCGACAGGATCAGCTTCAGGACGTGGCCGTATCGGAGGCGAACCGGTTGGGCCTGGTGTTCACGACAACCAGGGGCACGCCGCTGGAACCGCGCAACGTCAACCGGGCGTTTACCGAGTTGGTGAAGAAGGCTGGCGTACGACCGATCCGCCTGCATGATCTTCGCCACTCGTGCGCGACGCTGCTGTTCGCTCAGGGCGTCGAGGCCGCGACTGTACAGCGGATCTTGCGTCATAGCTCGATCTCGACGACCACGAGCATCTACATGGATGTGATCGAACGGGTGCAGCGTGAGGCAGTGGCGGGGATGGACGGGCTGTTCCGGGACCGAGGGTGACTGTCGTCAAAAACTGTCGTCATCGGCCCCGGAATCCCGGGAAAACGTGGAGCCGCCTAGGAGAATCGAACTCCTGACCTTTTCATTACGAGTGAAGCGCTCTACCGACTGAGCTAAGGCGGCGTGCCTTTCGGCCACGCGAGTCTATCGTCTCGAACCTGGGAACGCGAAAACGGGTGGTCAGCGGCTTTGGGCGATGAGGGTGGCGGCCATCGCGGCGAGAGCGAAACGGGGTTTGACGTTGAGGTCGAGGGCTTCGCGGCAGGCCAGGATGGCGTCGATGGAGCGGAGCAGGCCTTCGGGGCGGGCGCGGGCGGCGAGGTCGCGGGCGCGGTCGGCCATATCGGGGTGGGTCAGGGTGAGGCCGGTGGAGTCGCCGAAGGAGATGGCGAGAGCGTCGCGGTAGAGGCCGGCGATATCCAGGAGGGCGCGGTCGAGGGCGTCGCGGCCGGTGCGGGTGGCGCGGGATTTCTGGCGGCGTTCGAGTTCCTTCAGGACCCCCGCCGAACCACGGGTGGCGGAGGCGGCCCCTTTGCCGGTGCCGCCGGCGCCGAGGGCGGTGGCGAGTTCGTCGCGTTCGCGTTCGTCGCGTTCGGCGCTGAGTTGTCTGGCTTCGTCGTCCGCGGCTTTGACGAGTTCGTCGGCGGCGAGGTAGGCGTTGCCGCGGGCTACCGCCGTAACCAGATCGAGGGCGAGGCGGCGGCTGGTTCGAGCCTCTTCATCGGTGGCGAGTCGGCGGGCGCGGCCGACGTGGCCGCCGCTCACCGATGCCGCCCATTCGGCGGTTTTCTCGTCGAGGCCGTCGTGCTCACGCAGCACCCGGGCGATGGCGGGAGCCGTCGGGGTCACCAGGTGGACGTGGCGGCAGCGGGAGCGCAGGGTGACCGAGATGTCCTCGGGATCCACCGACGGCGCGCACAGCAGGAACACTGTGCGCCCGGGTGGCTCTTCGACGGCCTTGAGCAGGGCGTTACCCGCACCCTCGGTGAGGCGGTCGGCGTCCTCGATGATGACCACCTGCCAGTAGCCGGTGCTGGGGCGGCGGGCGGCGATCTGGACGATGCCGCGCATCTCCTTGACCGAGATACTCAGACCCTCGGGGATCACACGGCGGACGTCGCCGTGGGTGCCGGCCATCGTCGTGGTGCACGCGTGGCAGTGGCCGCAGCCGGGGGTGCCGGGGTCGGTGCATTGCAGGGCGGCGGCGAAGCAGAGCGCGGCCACCGAGCGCCCGGACCCGGGCGGGCCGGTGAACAGCCACGAATGCGTCATCGCACCCTCGGCCGTCCCGGAACGCGCGGCGACGGCGGCGCTGATCAGATCGGCCGTCACCGCCTCCTGGCCCACGAGACGATCGAAGACTCCCACGCCCGACACCCTAATCCAGGCGGTCGGCGCGGCGGTGGCCCACACGGGACACCGGGCCGGCGGGCGCTTCGGAAGGGTTACGCACCGGACCGGGGCTAACCGGCGCGCTGCGCGGTCGTATTGGCGCCGTCGAGTTCCTCGCGGATGATATCGGCGTGCCCGCTGTGCTGGGCGATCTCGCGCAGGATGTGCAGGATCAGGAAACGGGCCGACCACCACACCCGGCCGGGGACCCAGGGATTCTTCGGGGTGGGGATGGAGGCGTCGAGATCGTCCACCGCGCGGATGAGTTCGGCGGTGTTCGTGGCGATCCGATCCCACTCCGCGAGGAGGCCGGTGACCGTTTCGTCCTCGGCGATGATGTATTCGCCCGCGTAGTCCTCGAGCTTCTGTTCCGCGTTCTCGTCACGTTCGACCAGCACGGTGGTCCAGTCGCGTTCGCAGCGGACCAGGTGGTGCAGCAGCCCGCCGAGAGTGAGTTCGCTGGCGGTGGTGCGGGTACGCGCCTGATCTTCGCCGATACCGCGCAGGGTGATCCGGAACATCTCCCGCTGCTCGTCGAGTAGCCGGATCAGATCCTCATGTTCCCGGCTGCGGGTCATCGGCGCTCCTTCGGTATCGGACGGTAACGCGCGTGACACTACGGCGGGTGTCCGACAAGCGGCGGGCGGTTATTCGCTGCCCTGGGAGGAACCGTTCGCGGACTGCCTGGCCGGGGCCTTCTTCGCGGCCGCCTTCTTGGCGGGAGCCTTCTTCGTGGCGGCCTTCGCGGTGGTCTTCTTCGCCGCCGTGGTGGTCTTCTTGGCGGTGGTCTTCTTCGCCGCGGCCTTCTTGGCGGGAGCCTTCTTGGCCGCCTTCTTCGCGGTCTTCTTCACCGGGCCCCGGGCCCGCCGGTCGGCCAGCAATTCGGAGGCGCGTTCGTCGGTGATCGACTCCACCTCGTCGCCCTTGCGCAGGCTCGCGTTGGTCTCCCCGTCGGTGACATAGGGCCCGAACCGGCCGTCCTTGATCACCATCGGTTTCCCGGTGGCGGAATCGTTGCCCAGTTCGCGCAGCGGCGCGGCGGCCGCGGCCTGTCTACCTCTGCGTTTGGGCTCGGCATAGAGTTTGAGCGCCTCGTCCAGGGTCACCGTGAAGATCTGATCCTCGGTGGCCAGCGAACGCGAATCGGTGCCCTTCTTCAGATATGGGCCGTAGCGGCCGTTCTGGGCGGTGATCTCCTCGCCGGACCCCGGATCCGTGCCGACGACCCGGGGCAGGGCCAGCAGTTTCAGCGCGTCCTCGAGGGTGACCGTCGCCGGATCCATGGATTTGAGCAGCGAACCGGTGCGCGGTTTCGGACCGTTTTTCTTGGCGGTTTTCTTGGCCGCCTGATCTTCCTCCGGCTCCGGCAGGATCTCGGTGACGTAGGGACCGAAACGGCCTTCCTTGGCGACGATCTCGTGACCGGTCTCCGGATCGACGCCAAGTTTGCGACCCTCCTGCGGCGTGGCGAAAAGCTTCTCCGCGATCTCGGGAGTCAGCTCGTCGGGCGGCAGATCGTCGGGCAGATTCGCGCGCTGCGAAGTCGGTTCGGCATCGGGCTTGTCGGGGTCGGTGACCATCCGCTCCAGGTACGGGCCGTAGCGGCCGACCCGCACCACCACATCGCGGCCCGCGTCGTCGTTGAAGAGTTTGATCGAATTGATCACCCGGGCGTCGATATCGTCGAGCCGCTCCCCGACCATCTTCTTCAGGCCACCGGACCGCGCGACCGACCCCTCCGCCCCGTCGTCACCGCCGAAGTAGAAGCTGGACAACCAGTTGCCGCGCTGGGCGCGACCACCGGCGATCGCGTCCAGATCGTCTTCCATGGCGGCGGTGAAATCGAAATCGACCAACCGGCCGAAATACTGCTCGAGCAGCCCGGTTACCGAGAAGGCGACCCACGACGGCACCAGCGCGCTACCCCGCTTGTAGATGTAGCCGCGGTCGAGGATGGTCTTGATGATCGACGAATAGGTGGACGGGCGGCCGATCCCCAGCTCTTCGAGCGTTTTGATCAGCGAGGCCTCGGTATATCGGGCGGGCGGATTGGTGCTGTGCCCGTCGGGGTTCAGCTCGACCGCGGTAACGCCCTCGCCCTCGTCGAGCTGCGGCAGCCGGGTCTCGGCGTCGTCGGACTGGCCGCCGGCCTCCTCGTCGACGCTCTCCACATACGCCTTCAGGAAGCCCGGGAAGGTGATGGTGCGTCCGGAGGCGGAGAACACGCACTGCTCGCCGGTACCGGCGGTGCCGGTGATGCGCAGGGTGAGGGTGGTGCCCTTGGCATCGGCCATCTGCGAGGCCACCGTGCGCTGCCAGATCAGCTCGTAGAGACGGAATTCGTCCTGGTCCAGGCGGGCGTGCAGTTGCCCCGGGGTGGCGAAGGTATCGCCCGCGGGGCGGATCGCCTCGTGTGCTTCCTGCGCGTTCTTGACCTTGCGCGTGTACTGGCGGGCGGTCGGGTGCACGTACTCGGCGCCGTAGAGCTGGGTGGCCTGGGCGCGCGCGGCATTGATCGCCGACTCCGACAGTGTGGTCGAGTCGGTACGCATATAGGTGATGTAGCCGTTCTCGTACAGCCGCTGCGCGGTGCGCATGGTGCGTTCGGAGGTGAAACGCAGTTTGCGGCCGGCCTCCTGCTGCAACGTGGAGGTCATGAACGGTGCGTACGGCTTGCGGGTGTAGGGCTTGGACTCGGCGGAGGTGACCACGAGGTCGGCACCGTGCAGGGCCTCGGCCAGCCGGCGCGCATGGGCCTCGTCGAGGACCAGCGCCCGCGAATCGGTTTTCAGCTGCCCGTTCGACCCGAAATCACGGCCGGTGGCCACCCGGGATCCGTCCACATCGACCAGACGGGCGGAGAAAGTGCGCGGGTTGGCGGAATCGGTCTCGCCGCCCGCGTCCAGTTTCGCCGCGATATCCCAGTACTCCGCCGAGCGGAACGCCATCCGCTCACGTTCGCGCTGCACGACCACCCGGGTCGCGACGGACTGCACCCGGCCCGCCGACAACCGCGGCATGACCTTCTTCCACAGCACCGGACTGACCTCGTAGCCGTAGAGGCGGTCCAGGATGCGACGGGTCTCCTGCGCGTCGACCAGGTCGTTGTCGAGATCGCGGGTATCCGCGGCGGCCGCCCGGATCGCGGGCTCGGTGATCTCGTGGAACACCATCCGCCGGACCGGGACCTTCGGCTTGAGCGTCTCCAGGAGATGCCAGGCGATGGCCTCGCCCTCACGGTCGGGGTCGGTGGCGAGATACAACTCGTCGGCGTCGGCCAGCAGACCTTTGAGCTCGGTGACCTTGCCCTTCTTGTCCGGGCTGACCACATAGATGGGTTCGAAGTCGTTGTTCACGTCGACCCCGAGGCGCGCCCAGTCCTGCCCCTTGTACTTGGCCGGCACATCGGCAGCGCCGCGCGGCAGGTCCCGGATATGACCCACCGAAGCCTCGACCGTATAGTTCCGGCCCAGGTAGGGGGCTATTTTTCGGGCCTTCGTGGGGGACTCGACGATCACGAGACGACGCACGGGACGGCCCGCCTCGGCTGCGCTTCGGTCTCGTGTTGCCACCGGCGAATCCCTTTCCTTCCCTCGACCCGCTGAACTCTGCTGGGGGCGCAGGACGCGGCTGGATGAACAAGTAGTGACGGCGTACATCACCACCAGACACGTTTATACCTTGACGCTGCGCGTGGTCGAGCGGTTGCGACCATCGGGCGATGGCGCGTCGATGCCGTTCAGTATGCAGTGCCGGGGGGCGGCAAAGCACGCACGGTGGGTGGGGAACCTGCCCGATATCGCGATGACCGGTGCGGGTGGAGGGCAATCCGGCGCCCCTCCGCGCGTCGCGGGACCCCGGCCCGGGTGCCCGGCGTCACCGGGCCGGATGGGCCGCGGGAGTGGAGACGGGCGCCTCACTCCGGTGAGCCGCCCGACCGGACGGGCCCACCTCGTCGTCGGCGGGCGGCCGGGCGCGGAGCCCGCGATCGCGGTGGGTGTCCCGATACGCGACGGGTGCGCGGCCGAAGGGAAACCCGGGTTACGCCGGGCGACCACGGCCGGGCCGGGCTGCCGGGAGCGCGAGGCCGGAATGGATGCGGAGGTACGCGGGAAGCGCATACCCCACATATAGTTCGTCCCTCGCTCCCGTTACGGGATACGAGGGACGTACTGGGAGCCGACGCTCAGCTGAGCGCGCGCACTCCGGTGGCCTGCGGGCCCTTGGTGCCCTGACCAACCTCGAACTCGACCTTCTGATTTTCCTCGAGGGTGCGGAAGCCCGAACCCTGGATCTCCGAATAGTGGACGAAGACGTCCGCAGAGCCGTCCTCGGGCGCGATGAAGCCGAAGCCCTTCTCCGCGTTGAACCACTTCACAGTTCCCTGTGCCATTCTGTTCCTTCTCTTTTCTTACTCGGAACGGCGGACAACTGGGTTTCGTCCACCGGGCCTGTTCCGATCGGCGCTACTCTTGACTCCCATGGGGGCCAACGTAAGCCGTTCGCAACATCGATCCTGCCAGGGTTTGGACTTTGCATCCGCCCCTCGAACACAGAAGCTTGCGACCGAGACCCAGTGAACCATGTCTCTGGGAAATTCAACAGCGGAGTTACCGACAATTTGCAAAAAAAATGATCTCGCGAATGCGGGGGTCAGGGAATCCACCACAGAATCTGAACCTCCGGTATGTTTGCCCCCTGATAACCAGCCTCCAGGACGAGTACCCAGCTGTGACCCAGATCGCCATTCGGTATCGAAGTCGCAGGTAGCAAGGCCCGGACGGCGACGTTTCACACTGTTCGGCGGTCCGGAAGGCACATCGGAATGACGCGGGAGATCCCGGCGAATACGAGTTATGGGCGATCGTTGCTGAATCGTGTCCTACTGGGAAGTTCGGACTCCGATTCGCGACTGACGCATATCGCCGAGATACCTGCCCGAAAAGCCGTCACCACCGAATGGCCCGAATGGGCACCCGCCGCGGTGGTCGACGCGCTCCGGGCCGAAGGCGTCGATCGGCCGTGGAGCCACCAGGCCGAAACTGCCGATCTGGCCTTCGCCGGGCAGCATGTCGTCGTCTCGACCGGTACGGCGTCCGGAAAATCCCTCGGGTATCAGCTCCCGGTGCTCACCGCGCTGCACGAGGACCCGCGCGCCACCGCCCTGTACCTGGCGCCCACCAAGGCGCTGGGGGCCGACCAGCTCCGCGTCGCGGGCACTCTGACCAGGCATGATCCACTACGCAAGATCGCCGTCGCCGCCTACGACGGCGATACCCCCACCGAGATCCGGCAGTGGGTGCGGGCCGAGGCGCGGTGGTTGTTCACCAATCCGGACATGCTGCATCTGAGCCTGCTGCGGTCGCATCGCCGATGGGCCCGGCTGCTGCGCCGGTTGCGCTACGTGGTCGTCGACGAATGTCATGCCTACCGCGGCGTCTTCGGTTCCCATGTGGCGCTGGTGCTGCGCCGGCTGCGGCGCCTGGCCGAGTATTACGGGGCGGATCCGGTGTTCGTGCTGTGCTCGGCCACGGCGGCCGACCCGGCGTCGGCGGCCTCTCGATTGACCGGTGCGGAATGCGTGGCCGTCACCGGAGACGGCTCGCCCCGAGGGTCGCGCACGGTGGCCTTCTGGGAGCCGCCCCTGCTCACCGCGATGACCGGGGAGAACGGCGCACCGGTGCGATTGGGCGCCACCACCGAGGCCGCGCGGATCACCGCCGATCTGGTGTCGGAGGGAGCCCGGACCCTGACTTTCGCCAGGTCACGGCGGTCCGCGGAACTGATCGCGATCCACACCCGGCAACGGCTCGCGGAGGTCGATCCGGCGCTGCCGGAGCGCGTGGCCGCCTATCGCGGCGGCTATCTCCCCGAGGACCGCAGGGCGCTCGAAGCCGGAATATCGGACGGTTCGATCCTGGCCGCGGCCACCACCAACGCGCTGGAACTGGGGGTCGATATCGCCGGCCTGGACGCCGTGGTGCTCGCCGGGTTCCCCGGAACGGTCGCCTCTTTCCGGCAGCAGATCGGCCGGGCCGGACGCCGAACCCAGGGCGCGCTGGCACTGCTGGTCGCCCGTGACGACCCGCTCGACACCTACCTCGTCCACCATCCCGAGGCCCTGCTGGAGCGGCCGGTGGAGGCCACCATCATCGACCCGTCCAACCCCTATGTCCTCGGGCCGCAACTGCTGTGTGCGGCGATGGAATCGCCGATCTCCGATCTCGAGGCCGAACGCTTCGGCGCGCGCCGGATACTTACCGAACTCGCAGGTCAGGGTCAGGTTCGGCGCCGGGAGACCGACAGCGGGTACCACTGGTTCTTCACCGGAGCGCAGCCGCCTCACGACTCGGTGGACGTCCGTGGCGGAATCGGTACCCAGGTGGCGATCGTGGTCGCCGAAACGGGCCGGCTGCTCGGCACCACCGACGCCGGACGGGCCCCGGCGACTCTGCACCGGGGTGCCGTGCATCTGCACCAGGGCGAGAGCTACGTAGTCGAGGAACTGGATCTGGAATCGGGTGTCGCGCTGGTGCACGCGGAGAGCCCCGGCTGGACCACCAGTGCGCGCCGGATCACCTCGCTCACCGTGGAAGCGGTGCGCGAAAGTGCCGCGTCCGGCCAGGTCATGGCGGCGCTGGCCGATGTCACGGTGCACAGCCAGGTAGTGGGTTATCTGCGAACCCTGGTGACCGGTGAAGTACTGGACCTCGTCGAACTGGACCTGCCGCCGCAGACCCTGCCCACCACGGCGGTCCTCTATACGGTGACGCCGGAACTGCTGGACCGGGCCGGTATCGCGACGGCCGATGTACCCGGTGCGCTGCACGCCGCCGAACATGCGGCGATCGGGCTGTTGCCCCTGGTCGCGACGTGTGACCGGTGGGATATCGGCGGGGTGTCCACCGATCGCCATCCGGATACCGGACTGCCCACCGTCTTCGTCTACGACGGTCAGCCCGGCGGCGCCGGCTTCGCCGAACGCGGTTACGCGCTGCTGGAGCGCTGGCTGAGCGCCACGCTCGCCGCGATCGAGTCCTGCGCCTGCCGCACCGGATGCCCGTCCTGCGTGCAGTCGCCCAAATGCGGAAACGGCAACGACCCGCTCGATAAAGCGGGAGCGGTCCGGTTGTTGACAGCGGTTCTCGCCGAACTCGCCACCGCAGCGGCCCGCACCCCCGCCTCCCGGAGCGAATATGCAGGTCAGGAAGATTTCTCCGAAGCAGCAGCCGCCGACGGACCCACTCCTGGACGCCTGATTTAAAAGGAAGTTGATCATGTTAACCGGACGATTGCCCCGAAACCGCCCGGTAGCTTTTATCCGGGCCCTTCGGAGAATTCCCGCGACCGTCCGGGAATTGGGTAACGGGATATTAATTGCCGCCACTAAGTGATATCGATATTCGCCGTTAACAAAATTCATCGAACCCCGATTACCGCCTCTTCTTCCACCGGCCCCGCTCGCGCGATCGCTCGTATACTCCGCTCTCCGAACGGACCCACCGGTACTTTTTGTTCGGCGCCGATCACGACATCCCAACCGCTTACCTCGCATCGATCGATCCGCACATTCATCCGACGTCCCAGGGATTCAGCGGCGGCGCATCCGGCGTCCGCGCCGGAAGCCAATTCACCGGCGGCCGCCAGCGCCATGAGGTCGGCCGCCGCATGCACCCGATGCCGCGCCACGACCACCGCGCCCACGTGAACCACGAGCACGGTCAGCACGATGAGCGCCGCCAGCCCACAGCACGCGGTGACGCTCGCCGACCCCCGCTCGCCCGGGCGATCGGGAGCGACACGACAGCGGCCCGGCCGCCAGCTCGCGGCCGTCATGCTCGCGACCCCACACCCGGTTCGAGCACCGCGACCGCCTCGGCACGCAATTCGAGCGTCGGCAACAGCGGGGTTTCCGAGGTGACAACCGCCACCACTCGCTCCCCCTCGTACCGCAACGAGATATCCGCACCCTCCGGGGCCACCCGGCGCGCGGCCGGTTCCGCCCCCGCCCGGTCGCCGCGCGCCGCGAGCCGGGCGGCTTCGCGCGCCGCGTCGACACACCGCACCTGCGTGACGGCGGCGAATACCGCACCCACGCACAAGACCACAGCGGCGGCGAGCGCGCCGAGCGCGATCGCCGCTTCCACGGTGACCGCACCGTCGTCGGCGCGCAGCGCCACGGCCCGGCGTCCGAGACGGCCCGGGACGCGGGCCGTCGACGCGGTTTCCGCTCCACCCGCGTCGGCCCCGCGGGCCCCACCGGGTCTCGATGCGGGCCCGGTGGGGCCCGGTAGGGTCAGACGCTGGTGTTCAGCGCCTTGTCGATGATCCCGGTCAACGCGTCGGGGATGCTCTCGCCGGTCACCACGGTGTAAAGCACCGCACCGAACGCGGCCGCGGCGATCGTCCCGATGGCATATTCGACGGTGCTCATCCCGTCGTCCGCCCCGAGCAGCCCGAGTACGCGGGTGTTCGCTTCCCTCCGGGCCGCACCGATCCCCCGCAGCACCCACCGCGCGGTTTTCGCTCTCCGCACCTGTTTCCCCTTTCCTTCCTGCCCGTACGGCCGATCCGTGCGGACACGTTTCGCCGGCCGGCCCCGGCCTCACCGCAGCACCCCACCCAGGACCCCGCCGGCCAGGCCGACGATCACCGGCACGATCCCCAGGCAGATGAAGGCGGGGAGAAAGCACAGACCCAGCGGTCCACCGATCAGCACACCGGCGCGTTCGGCCCGGGCCGTCGCCGCCTCCTCGACCCTGGCCCGCCGCTCGCCCGCCAGTTCGCCGACCGCGGCTGCCAGCGACGAACCCGAGCGCGCGGATCTGCGGGCCAGGCGAGCCAGCGATAGGAAATCCGGGTCCGCGGCGGATTCCGGCTCGGCCGAACTCCAGGCCGTGGCCGGATCGGCTCCCATTGCCAGGAGATCGGCGACCCGGCGCAGCGGTGGACCGAGCGCGGCCGGCGCGGTGGGGACGACGGCCCGAACCGCGGTGGCCGTCGGCAGCCCGGCTCGGAGGCAGGCGGCCAGGAGATCGAAGAGGGTCGCGATGGCCACGGGATCGGAAGCGTCGGGGCGCTTGCCCGGCCCCGCACGTCCGGGCCATCGGCCCGCGCGGAGGCGGAGCAGCGCGGGAGGCCGCGACGGCAGGAGCAGAATCGCCGCCGCCAGGGCGGTATACGCCCAGAACACGCCGGTCATCTCGGCACCACCCGCCGGGTGATCTCATCGGCCCACAGCAATCCGGCGCAGGCCAGGCCGGTGCCGAGTGGTAGCAGGTATGTGCCCATCGAGGAGAACAGCAGAACCCGGAGTGGATCCGCGCCCATCAGCTGCCCCAGCCCGATACCGAGTACGGGCAGCACCGCCAGGATCGCCGCGGTGGCCCGGGCGCCCGCGAGCGCGGCGTCGGTGCGGCTCCGGAAGGCGATACGGGCCGCCAGGTCGGCACGCGTCGCCGCGAGAAGTTCGGCCAGCGCCAGCCCGTAGCGCTCGGCGACCCGCCAGGCATCCGCGACACGGGCGAGTTCGGGGCCGATCGCCGAACCCGGGCGCAACAGACCTTCGGCACCGGAACCGCCCAGTCGGCTGCGGGCCGCGCCGACCGCGAAGGCAGATGCCGCGATACCGGTGGTTTCCCGGGCCGCGGCCGCCGCCGCGGCACCCGGGTGGGCGCCCACCCGTAGTTCCGCGATGACGGCCTCCAGCCCGTCGAGCAGGTGCCCGCATTCCGCGCGGTGCAACCGGGCCGCACGGGTTCGGCGGACCCGCGTGGTAACGGTGGCCGCCACCAGCAACGCCGCCATCAGCCCGCCGCTGCCGAAACCGAACGCCGCCGCGCAGCCGAGGGCGGTCGCGGCACGCATCGGCACGCGGACGGGAAGCGGCCGCCGCGCGGACCGCACGGCGAAGACCCCCGCGAACCTTCTCCGGCCCGCCGCGGTGGGCAGGGCGAGCAGAGCGGCAGCGACCAGCACCAGCATCAACCCACCGGGATCGATATCACTCATCGGCCCGACCGCTCGTCGATCAACGCTTCCAGCCGGGCCGCCGCCGGCACCTCACCCGCTGTCCGCCACGCCGGCAAGATCTCCACCCGGCCATCCGTATTCCGATGGACCACACCGATTTCCCGCAATTGCCGAGTACCGTTGCCGAGGCGGCGCACATGCAGTACGACCTGGACCGCGGCGGCCAACTGGCTGTGCAGCGCGGCCCGGTCCAGGCCGCCCAGGCCGGCGAGCGCTTCGAGCCGGGCCGGCACCTCGCGCGGGGAGTTGGCGTGCACCGTGCCCGCGCCGCCGTCGTGGCCGGTGTTGAGGGCTGTCAGCAGGTCGACCACCTCCGCGCCGCGCACTTCCCCGACCACGATGCGGTCGGGGCGCATCCGCAGGGCCTGGCGAACAAGGTCGCGCAGGGTTATCTCGCCTGCCCCTTCGATATTGGCGGGACGCGCCACCAGCCGGACCACATGCGGATGCGGCGGAGCCAGTTCGGCGGCGTCCTCCACACAGATGATGCGTTCGCCGCGATCGACTTCGGCCAGCAGCGCGGACAACAGCGTGGTCTTGCCCGCGCCTGTGCCCCCGACGACCAGGAAGGCCAGCCGCGCTCGAACAATCCTGCGCAGCAGAGCTTTCGCCGCGGGCGGGATCGTTCCGGCCCGCGCCAGCGCATCGAGGCCCTGCGTCGCGGGACGCAGCACCCGCAGCGACAGACAGGTACCGCCACGCGCGATCGGCGCCAGCACCGCATGCAGCCGGACCCCGAAGTGCTCTCCCAGCACCAGTTCCCGGCCGGTCAGTTGCCCGTCCACCCACGGTTGCGCATCGTCGACGCGGCGTCCGGCCGAGAGGGCGAGGCGTTGTGCGAGGCGACGGACCGCGGCTTCGTCGGGGAAGGTGATCGCGGTCCGTTCGATCCCGCGGCCGCGATCCACCCAGACCTCGTCCGGCGCGGTGACCAGGACATCGGCCACGAGGGGGTCCTGGAGCAGGGGTTCGAGGACTCCGGCGCCGGTGAGTTCGGTCTGCAGCATGCGCAAGGTGCGCAGCAGATCGGTATCGCCCAGCATCCCACCGGCTTCGGCCCGAATGGCCGCAGCGACCCGGGAGGGATCCGGTTCCGCCGATTCGCCCGCCAACCGTTCCCGCACCCGGTCGAGCAACTCGGCCGAGACCACCGCGGGCCGCGGGCCGGTCATCCGGCTCTCCGTTCCACCGGAGGACTCAGCACCGCGAGGACCGCGTCGCAGGCGTCGCGCAACGGACCGCGCCGCAATCGCAGACCGCCACGTTCCAGCCGCGCCGCCAACCCTGGTTGCGCCCGAACCGCGGCCAGCAGTGGCAGATCCAGCACGGCGGCGATCTCGTGACCGCGCAGGTTGCCGGGTGCGGGACCGCGAACTATCAGTCCTTGGTTCGGATTACGCGCGGCGATCCGGCCCGCGACCGATTCGGCTGCCGCGACCGCGCGTAACCGCGCCGGTACGACCAGCACCACCAGATCGGCGGCGTCGAGGATTCGATCGATCTGCGGGCCGCGTTCGCTGGAGATATCGCAGACCACGAGATCCCCTGCGTGCCGGGCGGCTTCGACCACCGCGTGTACCGCGGCCTCGCCGATCTCGCCGGTCCGGCCGGTACCCCTGCCGCAGGAGAGCACCGATAATCCGGCGCCCGTGCCGGGCAGGGCATCGTGTAGCTCGGCGGCGGCGACCCGCCCGTCGTCGACGGTCAGGTCCGGCCAGCGCAGGCCCGGTAGGCCCTCCATTCCCAGCAGCAGGTCGAGCCCGCCGCCGTGGGGCGCGCCGTCGACGAGAACGGTATGCGGCCGGAACCCCGCGGTGGCCGAGCGCAGCGCGGTGGCCGCCGCCAGGGTGGATGCGCCGGCCCCGCTTCCACAACCCGCCACGGCCACCACGACCCCGCCCTCGGCATGCTGACCGGCGTATTCGGCGAATTTCTCGATGAGTTCCTCGGCGGCACCGGGGAGCGCGACCACCCGTTCCGCGCCGATCACGGCGGCCGCCTGCCAATCGGCGAGCTCCGGCGTGCCGTCGGTGACGGTGACCACTCCATCGCGCCGCGGCGGCCCGGTGGCGGCGCATTCCGCGGCCGCCCGGGTATCGAGCACGATCAGCGGTGCCACCGCCCAGGCGTGCCGGCCGGCGGGCGGTTCGGATTCGTCGAGGCGGCGACCGGCCGCGGCGGCCACCCGCCGCACCTCCTCGCGGAGCCGGCCGTCCCGGATGAGTACCAGCACGGCGGGAGCGCCGCCGGGAGCTGTGGTGGATGCGTGGTCCATACGGCCAGCGTGCTCGGAAAACCCCGGGCCGTGGCCGCCCTGCCGGCGATTGTGGACAACTCGCGGGCTGGGGATCGAGCACTGCCGGGAGACCGGACTCCAACTGCCTCGAAATAGAGGACGGCCCCAGCCGGGGGGGGGAGGAGGCTGGGGCCGTCGGGGTTCAGCCCCGGGGGGTCGGGCTGAACGCGCCTGGAACATGTCCAGGTGACAGCAATACTACACCCAACCGAGGACGGGAACGCAAGCCTGAAGTCAAAGAAGTTCCACAGCTCACGCAGGCCCCCTGCCCACGGCCGAAACCACAGGTCAGCTCCCCTCGAACCGCATCGCGGTGACGACACGCCGCGCCGGGATGCCTATCCTGGACCGGTGACTGGCCCCGGGATGACGACACCGATCACCGGCGATCGGCACCGTGACAACGGCCGCATCGCCGCATTCTTCGACCTCGACAAGACGGTGATAGCCAGATCGAGCACTTTCGTGTTCAGCAAGACGTTCTTCGATCAGGGCCTCATCAGCCGGCGCACTGTGCTGGAGAGCAGTTACGCGCATTTCATGTTCCTGCTCTCGGGCGCCGACCACGATCAGATGGAACGGATGCGGGCCCATCTCACCGCCATGTGCGCCGGCTGGGATGTGGCCCAGGTCCAGGGGATCGTCGCCGAAACACTGCACGAATTGGTGGATCCGCTGATCTACGCCGAAGCGGTCGATCTGATCGCCGACCATCGAATCCGCGGCCACGATGTGGTCATCGTCTCGGCCTCCGGCGAGGAAGTGGTGGCGCCGATCGCCGAAGCGCTGGGCGCCACCCATACCGCCGCGACCCGGATGGAGGTCGTGGACGGGAAGTACACCGGTGAGGTCGAGTTCTACTGCTACGGCGAAGGCAAGGTCACGGCGATCGAGAAGCTCGCCGCCACAGAGGGTTACGACCTCTCGCGTAGTTTCGCGTACTCCGATTCGATCACCGATCTGCCGATGCTCACCGCGGTGGGCCACCCGACCGCGGTGAACCCCGACCGCGCCCTGCGCCGGGAGGCGACGGCCCGCGGCTGGCCGGTACTGAGCTTTTCCAATCCGGTCTCACTGTGGTCACGCTTTCCGGCACCGTCGAAGACGGTGGCCGCCGGTATCGCGGCCGGGCTCAGCGCACTGGCCGCGGGCCTGGTGAGTTACCGGCTCCTGCGCCGACGCTGAACACCCCATACGACCTGGCCTTATAGCACAGGCTTCCGGAGAGTGCCGGACGTTCTCGAATGTTGAGTTATGTCGCCTCGAGCCTTGATGTGAATGCGCTCACAGTGTAAAAATGGAGGCACGGAAGGACGGAAGGCCAAGGCGCAGCCGGAAGAGAAGGCTCAGTCTCCCGACCACCCTTCCCAGCACGGACACCAGGCACCCACGCGGAGCTCGCCGCGACAAGGGCAGAAGCGTTGTGGGCCTGCGAAATCCGGTCCGTTGCCGGCGATGGCCTCGCATAGCTGCGGGGATGAGCTGCTGCGGAGCCCGGAGGAACGCCGAGGCCGGAGAACACAACCCCAATCAGCACGCATGGTAACCGGGTAGTCCGTGCTCGCGGGCGGTGAGGTCGACAGACCACGCCGCCCGCTTTGACGTCCGGGGCCGGAATCGCGGCGGGTCCTCAGCCGGCGGCCGCGTCCGCGATGGAGGTCGCCTCCCGGGCACCGTCTTCGAGCGCGCCGCAGCAGAAGATCACCCAGCCGCCCACGCCCTCGGCGGTGCCGCTGCCGAATCCATCCGCGGCGTCCAGATAGGCCCGGCGGCGCCGCATCCAGAACACTTCGGGCACCCCCAGCGCCCGCAAATCCAGGCCACTGGACACCGTGACCAGTCGCGACGCGGCCCGGGCGACCACTCCGTCGGCGGTCCCGAACGGTTTCGCCGTCAGGAGTTCGCCGTGCACCACCGCGGCCGTGACCGGCGCCGGAGCCGAGGTGGCCAGCAGGGTCTGCGCGAGCAGGTCCAGCCGCTGCGCCACCTCCCCGTCGGCGCGGGGCCGCCCGAGTCCGGTCTCGTCACCGACCAGGTCCGCGGCGGCCAGCAGATGCAGGCGGGCCAATGCCTGCAGGGGCGCCCGCTGCCATACCCCGACCAGATTGCGCAGGGCGTCACCGTCGAGGGCCTGGCCGACGCGCAGCGCACCCGCCAGAATAGGGTCGGCGGCCTCACCCTCGGCGGGCATGGTCGTCGCACCGCCCTCGAGCGCCGCGGAGGATCGAGCGGCCCGCACCGATGCCTCCGCGGCGGTGGTGGCCCAGCCACGGCGATTGGCGCGATGCCGGTGTACCTCGGCCAGCGCGTCGCGGGCCTTGTCGGCGGCGGCCCGGACGCCGGGCAGGTCGATGAGAGGCGCGAGCGGATCGGTCACGACTGATCAGGCTACTGCGGGCATCCGCGGGGCCCCGCGGACCGGTCCCCGATCACGCGACCGGCAGGTCGCGGCCGGGTATGGCGTCCAGGAGGCGGCGGGTGTACTCCTCGCGCGGCGATTCGAAGATCTCCGCGGTCGGCGCGGCCTCGACGATCCGCCCGTTGTGCATCACCAGCACCTCGTCGGCGATTTGCCGCACCACCGCGAGGTCGTGGGTGATGAACAGGTAGGTCAACCCGAGTTCGTCCTGCAGCCTGGTGAGCAGATCGAGGATATTGGCCTGGACCAGCACGTCCAGTGCAGACACCGCCTCATCACAGACCAGCAGCTCCGGTTCCAGCGCCAGGGCCCGGGCGATCGCGACCCGCTGCCGCTGGCCGCCGGAGAGTTCACTGGGATAGCGGTCCAGGACCGAACTCGGGAGCGCCACCTGGTCCAGCAGCGCGCGCACCCGGACGGCGCGTTCGAAGCGGGTGCCGATGCCGTGGATACGCAGTGGTTCGGCGATACAGCGGTGTATCGAGTACAGCGGGTCGAGGGATCCGTAGGGGTTCTGGAAGATCGGCTGCACCCGGGACCGGAACCGGACCTGCTCCCGGCGGTCCAGCGCGCCGATATCGGTCCCGTCGAAGACGACCGAGCCGGAAGTCGGTTCCAGCAGGCCGAGCACGAGCTGGGCGACCGTGGACTTCCCGGACCCGGATTCGCCGACCAGCGCGGTGGTGCCGCCGCGGCGCAGGGCGAACGAGATATCCTCGGCGGCCGTCGATTCCCGCGACCGCCACGGCGCCGAACCGCGGAGCCGGTAACGTTTGGTGAGCTTGTCCGCGACCAGGATCGGCCCCTCCCCCACCGCTTTCCGGTCCCGCTCGGGGCGGCGGCCCGATCGAGAAGGGGCGGATTCGACGAGCCGGCGGGTGTATTCGTGGCGCGGATCGCGCAGCAGTTCCAGCGCGGGGCCGGATTCCACCACCCGGCCCCGGTACATCACCACGAGGTGCTCCGCGCGTTCGGCTGCCAGGGCGAGGTCGTGGGTGATGAGCAGCATCGCGGTTCCGAAATCGCCGGTGAGCTCGGCGATATGGTCGAGGATGCGGCGCTGGACCGTGACGTCGAGCGCGGAGGTCGGCTCGTCGGCGATGAGCAGGGCGGGGCGGCCCGACAGCGCCATGGCGATGAGCGCCCGCTGCCGCAGCCCGCCGGACAACTCGTGCGGATACTGCCCGAGCCGCTGCTCCGGATCGGAGACCCCCGCGGCACGCAGGAGGTCGGCGGCCCGCTCGTTCGCTTCACGACCGCGGGCGATCCCGTTGGCGACCAGTGTTTCCCGGATCTGGAACCCGATCTTGTAGACCGGATCCAGATTGGACATCGGGTCCTGGGGTACGAATCCGATCTCGGTGCCGCGTAGTGCCACCAGCCGGGATTCCGGGGCGCCCACCAGTTCCGCGCCCTCGAACCGGACACTGCCCCCGACGATCCGCCCGCCCGGCGGCAGCAGGCCGAGGGCCGCGAGCGCCGTGGTCGATTTTCCGGACCCGCTCTCGCCCACCACCGCGACGGTCTCGCCGGCGTACACGGAAAGGTCTACCCCGCGAACGGCATCCACCTGCTTCTCCCCGGATCCGAAAGCGATTCGCAGATCGCGGATCTCGAGCAACGGGCGTTCGGCCCCGGTCTCGTCACTCACGGTGGCCTCCTGTCCCGGGGTCACCGGGTCGCCCGGGATTTCGGATCGATGGCGTCACCCAGCGCGTCGCCGAGCATGATGAAACTGAGTACGGTCAGCGCCAGCGCGGTCGCGGGGTAGAACAGGATCAGCGAACCGCCCCGCAACTGCTGCTGTCCGGTCGCGATATCGGCGCCCCAGGAGACCTCGGTGGGTGGCAGGCCCACCCCGAGAAACGACAGCGTCGCCTCGGTGGTGATGAAAACGCCCAGCCAGATGGTGGTCACCACGATCACCGGGCCGAGAGCGTTCGGCAGCACATGACGCACCAGGACGGCGAACCGGGACGCCCCCAGCGCCCGCGCTGCCGGCACGTATTCGTTGTTCTTCGCCGCGATCACCGAACCGCGGGCGATCCGCGCGGCCTGGGGCCAGGTGAACCCGGCCATGATGACGATCACGAGCCAGACGGTGCGCTGCTCGGACAGTTGCATGAGCACGATCGCCGCCAGCATGAGCGGAATGGCGAACACGATTTCCGCGATGCGCGAGATCACCGAATCGAGCAGACCGCCGTAGTAACCGGCCAGCGCGCCCACCGTCGCGCCGATCAGCACGAACAGGGCGGCCGCGCCGACGCCGGTCAGGATCGACGCCCGCGCACCGTAGACGGTGCGGGCGTACACATCACAGCCCTGTAGGTCGAACCCGAACCAGTGCGCCGAACTGGGCGGCAACAGGCTGTTGTCCACCACGCAGTAGCGCGGGTCCTGATCGGTGAACAGGCCGGGGAATGCCGCTACCAGCAGTACCAGCAGGATCAGCGCGGCGGCGATCAGGAACAGCGGATTGCGCCGCAGATCGCGCCAGGCCCGGCCCCAGAACCCCTGCGGTGTTCCACCGACCCGCACCCGGTCGGTGGTCTCGACGGTCACCGCGTCCGGCGGAGCGACCCAGCGCCGCCGGTCCGGCCGCGGCGGCGCGGGGGACAGCTCATCGGACATGACCGCACTCCTGTTCAGGCATAGCGAATCCGCGGATCGAGTAGTGCGTAGAGCAGGTCGACGAAAAGGTTGGCCAGCAGGAACACCACGATGAGAACGGTGACGAAGGAGACCACGGTCGGCGCCTCACCGCGCACCACGGCCTGGTAGAGGGTGCCGCCGACGCCGGGGATGTTGAAGATGCCCTCGGTGACGATCGCGCCGCCCATCAGCGCGCCCAGGTCCGCGCCGAGGAACGTGACCACCGGAATCAGCGAGTTGCGCAGGATGTGCACCGGCACCACCCGCCGCCGCGGCAGGCCTTTGGCGGTCGCGGTCCGCACATAGTCGGCGTCGCGGTTCTCGGCCACCGCGTTGCGGGTCAGCCGCAGCACGTAGGCGAACGAGAGCGAGCCGAGCACCATCGCGGGTACCACCAGCCGGCCCCAGCTCGCGTCCGCGCCGACGGTCACCGGCGCGATCCCCCATTCGACGCCGAGCAGGTACTGGGCGAGGAACCCGAGGACGAAAACCGGTACCGCGATCACCACCAGGCTGAGCACCAGCATGGTCGAATCGAAGAGCTTCCCTTTGCGCAGCCCGGCCAGCGCTCCGAACAACACCCCGAATATCGCCTCGAACAGCAGCGCCAGGATCGCCAGGCGGAACGTGATCGGGAAGGCCCGGGCGAGTTCGTCCTTGATCGGCCGGCCCGAGAAGGAGGTGCCGAGATCGAAGGTGAAGATGCCCTTCAGGTAGTAGAAGTACTGGACGAAGAACGAGCGGTCCAGGTGGTAGCGGGCCCGCAGTTGTTCCTCCAGCGCGGGCGTGAGGGTGCGGTCACCGGCGAGCGCGGCCACCGAACCGCCCGACACCTTGTAGATCAGGTAGTAGACGAGCAGCGTCGCACCGAAGAACACCGGGACCATCTGCAACAGCCGGCGCACTACATACCAGGCCATGGGGTCTCCTCGAGGTCGGGACGCGACCGGTATCCGGGCGTCATATCAGTTCGAGGTTCTCGAAATCGGCCATCCCGTTCCAGCCGAACACGACCCCGCGCACCCGGTCCGAATAGCCGGAGGAGTTCACGTAGTCGAAGATCGGGATGGTCGGCATATCCCGCAGCAGCACCGTCTGCGCGCGCGCCACCAGTCGCCACGACTCCGGTTCGGTGGGCGCGGCCTCCGCGGCCACGATGAGCGCGTCGAATTCCGGGTTGCGGTAATCGAAATCGTTGGTCTCGGAGTTGCTCAGGAACGAGGGTTCCAGGAACTGGAGCATGGTGGGATAGTCGCCCTGCCACCCCGACCGGAAGGCCTTACCGACCGTGCGCGAGGTGATCTGGTCGCGTAGCTGTTTGAACGTCGGGTAGGCCGCGCCGACCGCCTCGATCCCGAGCGTGTTCTTGATACTGTTCGCGACCGCGTCGACCCAGGCCTGATGATCGCCGTCGGCGTTGTAGGCGATCTCGAACCGGCCGCTCCAGGGCGAGATCTCGTCGGCCCGGGCCCAGAGCCGGCGCGCTTCGTCCGGGTTGTATTCGAGTGCCTCGGCGCCCGGCAGATTCCCGTCGAAGCCGGGCAGCACGCTGGAGGTGTAGTCGCGAGCGGGTGCGCGGGTCCCGCGGAAGATCTTGTCCCCGATGGCCTGCCGCTGGATCGCCATCGATATCGCGTGCCGCCGCAGCCGCCCTTCCTCACCGCCGAAATGCGGGAGACCCGGCTGCGTGCCGATCCACTGGTTCTTCGCGGTGGCCGCCTGCACCGCCCGGTCGCCCAGATCGGCGCGCGCGACCGTCAGCGCGCTGGTGGGTAGCGTATCCAGCACATCGAGGTTGCCCGCCAGCAGATCGGCGTAGGCGGCGTCGAAGTCGGCATAGAAGACGAAAGTGAGCCCTTTGTTCCGGGCGGGCCGGCCACCGGCGTACAGCTCGTTCGGTACGAGATCCAGTTTCACGTCGTGCTGCCAGGCGTCCGGGCCGGCCAACCGATAGGGCCCGTTGCCGATCGGGCGCTGCCCGAACGCCTCCATATCGGCGAACGCGGCCGCCGGGAGCGGATAGAAAGGCGCGTAGGCGAGGCGGGTGCGGAAATCGATGGTGGGTTCGATCAGGGTGACCGTGAAGGTGAGATCGTCGAGCACCCGCAGTCCCGACATGGTCTGCGCGCGTGGCGGATCGGACTGCAGATCCTCGAAACCGAGGATCGGCGCGTAGGTGTAGCTCTGCAACTGGGCATTGGTCACCAGCGCGCCGTAGTTCCACGCGTCGACGAAGGACCGGGCGGTCACCGGCGAGCCGTCGGAGAACGTCCAGCCGGGTTCCAGCCGGATCCGGTAGTGCTGCTGATCGGCGGTCTCGATGGACTCGGCCACCTCGTCGTGCAGACTGCCGTCCGCATCGATACGCCGCAGCCCGGCGAACAGGCGGTCCACGATCCGGCCGCCGCCGTTCTCGTTGGTATTCGACGGGACCAGCGGGTTCTGTGGCTCCGACCCGTTGACGGCGATGGAATCGCCGAGCGCCGGTGTGACGGTGCAGGCGGGCAGCACCGTCACGGCGGCCAGGATCAGCACCATGCCCACGGCCCGGAGCGACCAGGACGCTCCCCTCACACACCCTCCCCGTGTCGTCGGTGTGCCGAGGATATCGGCACACGGCGTGATGTGCGCGACTTCCGCGGTACCGGCACCGCCGGCGCGGGACCGTTCATCGGCCCCCGGCTGCCGTTCGGCCCGTTCCGGCTGCCTTTCGCCCGGGGATTCCCGCGGGCGGAAACGGGAGCGTTTAGGGTCACAGTTGGCCCCATATGGTGCAGGTAACGCGAAGGAAGTGACTCAGATGACCGAAACCGCCGATCACCCGGACGCCTACCCGCCGAGTGCGGAGTTCGCGGCCGCGGCGAATGTGGATGCCGGTATCTACGAGCGGGCCGCACAGGATCGCGACGGATTCTGGGCCGAGCAGGCCGATCGGCTGCACTGGCATCAGCGCTGGGACCAGGTGCTCGACTGGAGTGACGCGCCGGTGGCGAAATGGTTCGTCGGCGGTCGCCTCAATGTCGCCTACAACTGCGTGGACCGCCACGTCCTCGAGGGCCGCGGCGACAAGGTCGCCCTGCACTGGGAGGGCGAACCCGGCGACTCCCGCACGATCACCTACGCCGATCTGCTGGCCGAGGTGGGTCGCGCCGCCAACTACCTCACCTCACTCGGACTCACCGCCGGCGACCGGGTCGCCATCTATATGCCGATGATCCCGGAGACCGTCGTGGCGATGCTGGCCTGCGCCCGGCTGGGGCTGCCGCATTCGCTGGTCTTCGCCGGATTCTCGCCGACCGCGCTGCGGCAGCGTATCGACGACGCCGAGGCACGCCTGGTCATCACCACCGACGGCCAATGGCGGCGCGGCACCGCCGCGCCGCTGAAGGAGGCGGTCGACGAGGCCCTGTTCGCGCACGGCGATGTGCCCTCCAGCGTGGAACATGTGCTGGTGGTGCGCCGGACCGGCACCGAGGTCGCCTGGACCGAGGGCCGGGATCTGTGGTGGCACGAGACCGTCGCCACGGCCGAGGCGGCCCACGAGGCCGAGGCCTTCGACGCCGAGCACCCGCTGTTCATCCTCTACACCTCGGGTACCACCGGAAAGCCGAAGGGCATCCTGCACACCAGCGGCGGCTACCTGACCCAGACCAGCTATACGCACAACGTGGTCTTCGACCACAAACCGGAAACCGATATCTACTGGTGCACCGCCGACGTCGGCTGGGTGACCGGGCACAGCTATATCGTCTACGGTCCGCTGTCCAACGGCGCCACTCAGGTCCTGTACGAGGGCACCCCCAACTTCCCGGACGAACACCGGCACTGGCAGATCATCGAGAAGTACGGCGTCACGATCTACTACACCGCGCCCACGCTGGTCCGCACCTTCATGAAATGGGGACGCCAGATCCCGGACGCCCACGATCTGTCCTCGGTCCGGCTGCTCGGTTCGGTGGGCGAACCGATCAACCCGGAGGCCTGGCGCTGGTACCGCGATGTCATCGGCGGCGGCACGGCGCCGATCGTGGACACCTGGTGGCAGACCGAGACCGGCGCCATCATGATCTCGCCGCTGCCCGGTATCACCGCCACCAAACCGGGCGCCGCGATGACCCCGCTGCCCGGTATCTCGGCGACCGTGGTCGACGAGGAGGGCAACGAGGTACGCCACGGCGAGACCGAGGCCAACGGCTATCTGGTGCTCGACCGGCCGTGGCCGTCGATGCTGCGCGGCATCTGGGGCGATATGGACCGCTACCGCGCCACCTACTGGGAACGTTTCGCCGAACAGGGCTGGTACTTCGCCGGAGACGGGGCAAAGCTCGACGTCAACGGTGATCTCTGGGTGCTGGGGCGCGTCGACGATGTCATGAACGTATCCGGGCACCGCATCTCCACCGCCGAGGTGGAATCGGCGCTCGTGGGGCATGCCGGTGTCGCGGAGGCCGCGGTGGTCGGGGCCACCGATGACACCACCGGGCAGGGCATCGTCGCGTTCGTCATCCTGGCCGCGGGAGCCACCGATACCGGGCAGGCCATGGTCGACGAACTCAAGGCCGAGGTGGCGCGCGAGATCAGCCCGATCGCGCGGCCGCGGGAAATCCATGTGGTGCCGGAGTTGCCCAAGACCCGCAGCGGCAAGATCATGCGGCGGCTGCTGCGTGATGTGGCCGAGGGCCGGGAACTGGGTGACACCTCCACCCTGGTCGACCCGACGGTCTTCGAGAACATCCGGGCCGGGAAACAGGACTGAGCGGTGCCGGGTCCGCGGCGGTGCGCCCGCCGCGGACCCGGCACCGGACGGCCGATTTCGTGCCGGGCGTCCGGGCCGGACCGGAACCGTTAAGATTACTTGCGGTGTGCCGGGAAGTCTGGTCGGCGAAATAGGCGTGCGCCCTCGGTAGATGCCGCTACCCGGGCGGGCGCGGTATTTGCCCGTCGACCGGAAGGTATCCCGTGCTCAGCCGCC
>NZ_JBSFRU010000047.1:0-28276 GCF_053589395.1 Nocardia sp. NPDC003345 | reverse complement strand
TTTCCCAACCCCACTCTCTTCCTATGTGGACGGTATTTGGCACACTCTCGTCCCGTAACAAACACCCCCGCCGGGGGCGGCGGGCCCCCGACCCGGCCGCCGCACGGGAGGAATGTGGCAGTGCCGAGCAACGAACAACGCCGAGAGGCGGCGAAACGCAAGCTGGAACGCCAGCTCGCCAACCGGGCCGAACGCGCGCGTAAGCGTAAGCAACTCACCATCGCCGGATCCGCGCTCGGCGTGGTCGTGGTGATCGCCGCCGTGACCGGTGTGTATTTCCTGACCCGCGGTGGCGACTCCGACCAGTCGGCCCAGAACGCCTCGCAGACACCGGACGCGTCGCTGTCCAGTACTCCGGGCGCCGCGCCGCCCCCGCCGCCCGCCGCCAAACCGGCCACGGTGAACTGCAACTATCGTGACAGCGCCGAGCCGGCGGCCAAACCGGTACAGAAGCCGCGTGCCGAGGGAATCCAGACCGGCGACGGTAACGCCTCCCTGAGCATCAGCGTGGACAGCTCACAGGGCCCGATGGGCCTGACGCTGAACAACGCGCAGTCGCCGTGCACCGTGAACAGCTTTGCCAGCCTGGCCGGGCAGGGCTATTTCGATGGCACCACCTGCCACCGCCTCACCCAGGGCGAGGGCCTGAAGGTCCTGCAGTGCGGCGATCCGACCGGTACCGGCACCGGCGGTCCGGGCTACGAGTTCGACAACGAGTACCCCACCGACCAGTTCGCCCCGACGGACCCGGCCCTGCAGCAGCCGATCGGGTACCAGCGCGGGGTGCTGGCCATGGCGAATGCCGGGCCCGGGACCAACGGCAGCCAGTTCTTCATCGTCTACGGCGATTCGATGCTGCCGCCGAACTACACCATCTTCGGCACCGTGGACGAGGCCGGGCTCGGCACACTGGACAAGATCGCCGCCGCGGGCCAGGACGAATCCAACGGCCCCGGCGACGGTAAGCCCACCCAGCCGGTGAACCTGAACTCGGTCCGCATCGACTGAACCGGCGGGACCCGCTCACTCGACATCCCGCGACCCCGGCCGATGTGACGGCCGGGGTCGCGGCGCGTTTACCGCACACCGCTTTTACGCGATATATGCTGGTCGGCGATACGTTGCCGAGACCGTGCCCCTACTTCTCGGGTAACCTCGAAACAGGGCGTGCGCGTGACGAAGTCGCGGGGCGCCCGTCGCGTTCCGGGGCCCGGGCGCGGTTTGCGGGGTGTCGCGGCCGAACCATCCGGCCGGGAACGGTCCGCGGGTCGCGTGGCGGGCCCCGATCGGCCCGGGTCCGGTTCGCCGGCCCGGGGTCAGTACAGGCAGCCAATAGGGACCACCGCAGTATCGGGAGCAGCCATGTCCGAGGAACTGGACGACATCGGCCGGGAGACCGCGGCCATGATGAAGACGATGTTGCAGATCGCGACACTCGTCGCGCTCAAGGCCCGGGAACGCGGTCAGCGGGAAGCCGAGATGCGGGTCAAGATGACCGAGGCCCGGCAGAAAGAGGCCCGGGAGCTACAGATCCGCGAGGCCCGCGACGCCAAATCGAAGGACCCCCGCAACCTGGCACTGGCCCAGACCATTTCGCGGTCGGTGGCGGAAGTGAAACCGCCCGCGGTCGCCCAGAAGCGGGATACTCCGTATCGCGGCGTCCAACTGGAGAAGGACCGCTTCTCCATGAGTTCGTTCTCCACGGGTTCCGCCGCGGCGGGCGGCGCGGCCGAGTCCGTGGCCCACGACTCGGTGCAGCGGCGTCAGGCGTTGGCCGCGCACCTGGCACGCATCGGTATCGCGCCCGAACTCGCCGCCACGCGGATGCTGGTGGATATGGGGCAGGCCACCCCGCCGAGTGAGGCGGTACGCACCAAGCCCGACCGCGCGCCCGCGGTGGAGCGTGCCCTCGAACGGGAAAAGCTGGCCCGCGGCTTGGAACGCAGCCGGTAGCGCACCCATCCGATAGCGAAAACGCCCGTCCTCGGACGGGCGTTTTCGCTTGATTCGGGCAGTCAGCGAGAAAGCCGAAGATCACTTCCCACGGCCGGATCCATATGCGCGACGGCTTCCAGGTCGTCGGGTGGATCGCTGAACAATCCCTCGGGGGGTTTGCCCACCGGGAGCGGGATCAGCATATCTTTGTGCCCGTGGCGCACGCTGCAGTACTTGAACGGCCCCTTGGGATCGAGCAACACCTCCATATGCCTGTCCGCGTGTTCGAGGAACCATATGCTCATCCCGGTACGGCCGTCCTGGCGCAGGTGTTCCCAGGCACGCCAGAGCGCCTCCAGTCGCGCGAACGCCTCCGGGTGTTCCCACCATTCGGGGCACCAGACGGTATCGCTGAGATCACTGACCTGTCGGCTGTAGACATGGATGAGATACGAATGGACGAATTCTCCGACATTCTTGTATCTCGTCGCCTGCGGGTTCTGGGGAGTCTCGGTCACTGCGGTCGTACCTCCTGCCTCTCGTCCGGCCCGTCACCCGGTCCCGGCGGTGTACCACCGGAACCGAGTCCCGGTGGTGGGGGGATGTTTCCCGCTCCTGCGTCCGGCATCGGCGGCTCGATTCCCCGGCTCTTCTCCAGTATGGGGGCCTGTACGCCCCGATCCGTCTCCGTCGGCGCGCCGGCAGCCCCCACAGGTGCGGCCATCGCCGGTGCCGATGCGGCCGCGGCCGGGACGGACGCGGATTCCTTGCTCATCCGGGACGCACCCAGAACCGATTCCGAGACCCGGACCTTGCGTCCCGGATCGTGTTCGGTGATGGAGTTCCGCACCGCCGCCGCGTATTCGCTCTCCCACCAGGGCACGGTCCGCACCAGCACCGGTGGCGCGCCCGACGAGAACACGATGGCACGGCCCCGCGGGAGCGTGGAAAGGGCTTGTACGGTGAAGGTTTTCGAGGAGCCCAGGGAACGTGAATAGCTCTTGCCGCCCTTGGATTCGGACACCGAGGCCGAGATGGCGGAATGCTCGCCGATGGCCTCCGAGCGCTCGCGCAGGAAGTTCGCGTCGTCGACGCCGCTGCCGAGAATTTTGATATTGGCCGCCGACCACAGCGCGTTCATCCCGTCCTCGCCCCAGCAGCGCGCGCCCTGTGCCCACGACTGCAGCACGGTCATCACCACGATGCCGCGGGAACCGAAATGGCTGTACTGCTTGGGCAGATCCTTCCAGCGCACCACGTTGGCGGCCTCGTCCAGCACCGCGAGCAACGGAATCGGCAAGCGTCCGAAGGCCGATTGCGAGGCCCGCTGCATGGCCACATCGATCACGGCCTCGGTGAGCGCGCTCACCAGCGGAGCCGCCGATCCCCGGCCTTCGAGCGAGAGACTGTAGAGGGTGCCGTTGTTCTCGATGAACTCGTCTTCGATGAACTTCACCCGGTCCAGTTCGGTTTCGTTCTCAGGATCTTTCGGCGTCACCCATTTGTGCACATTGCGTAGCTTCAGGCACCGCACCATCTTCTTGGCGGTGCCGAAGATACCGCTGCGGGTCCGGGGGTCCGCGTTGTACTGGGCGGCCAGGCCCGAGGCCGAGAAATCGTGTCCCGCTTCACGCAGCAGCTGAATGGGCTCGATATTGCCCGGGTCGGTGACCCACTCCCAGATCTGGGTGATGGGTTTGCCCGCGATCGCGGCCGCGAGGAAGAGGCCGGCCAGCAGATCCTCGGCCTCCGGATCGAAGAAGGCGTCGTTGCGCGAATCCGAACCGCTGTCGCTGTCCGCGAAATGCCCTGCCAGCCGGGCTGCCCGCATTTCGCAGCCGTCCTTTTCCGCGTCCACCCAGGCCAGCGGATCCCAATACCACCGGGCCGGCTCGCCGGCTACGCCCTGCGGGTCGAAGACGAAGGTCCGGCTGCCCTTCGACTCCCGGACCTCCCGGGTCGCGTCGACGACATCGCGTTTGTTGGAGGTGGCCAGTACCGGGCCGATGGCGTTGAGAATCGCCGGGATGACCCGGGACGAGGACTTCCCCTGCCGCGGACCCCAGATATCGAGGTGCAGATCCTCATAGGAGCCGTAGAGCATCGTCCCGTCGGCGACGGCGACACCGATCGGCACCCCCGGCGCGTCGTCGTAGCCGAGTTTCACCCCGAGTTGCTGCGCCTTCTCCCGCACCCCCGCCTCGGTGAGCGCCGAGATGGCGCCGCCGTTACCCATCACATCGGCCTTGTCGTCGACCGCGAGCCGGCCCCGGGTGCGGATCGTGGTCGCGCGCCGCCGGTACAGCACGAAGGCGACCAGTGCGAGGACCACGGCGATCAGGATCACCGTGGTGCCGGTGGGCCAGCGCAGTTCCCCCTTGGCCATCCGCGCGATGATATCGATGGGATTGACCGGCATATCCTGCTTCTGCAGGGAGAGCATATTGCCCAGATGCAGCGCCACCCACAGGGTTCCCAGGAGGGCGCCGCCGACGTAGATCGCGATGAGGCTGAGATCCGGGCCGACCGCGGCCGGATCCTTCACCGGTTTCTTCTTCGCCATACCTGCCTCCTGAGTGGTCCCTGCCGGTACTCACCGGTATCCGTCGAGCCGCCAGCCCTGCGGCGTGCGCACCACGGTCGCGATCACCGTGGAGGGCGCCAGGGGCTCCTCGCGGCCGTCCGGATAGACGACGGTCTGTTCGATTCCGATCTTGAACTGCTGTACGGCCGGATCCGGTCCCGCCGGCGGCCGGTCGCCGGAGGCGAAGGTGAACGATTCGATCCGCGCGCCGGCGGCCGCCCATTCACCCCACCGCAGTGACACTCCCGGGGTGCCCGCGGTGTCCGCGGGCGCGTCCAGCACCCGGATCAGGCTGGGCCCCAGCCATCTCCGGGCCCGCTCCAGCGACGCGCCCGGCACCTCGCTCGCGGGATCCCAGCGGTAGATCTCCCGCAACGCCGCTACCGCGACTCCGTCGGCGGTGGCCGGATCCGGAGCCGGAACGGCCTCCAGCCGCCGGACGGTGGTGGTGGCCGGTCCGGTCACCGCGCCCGGATCATCACCACCACCGCAGCCGCTCAGCACCGTGATGCCCAC
Source organism: Nocardia sp. NPDC003345 (assembly GCF_053589395.1). Lineage (NCBI taxonomy): Bacteria > Bacillati > Actinomycetota > Actinomycetes > Mycobacteriales > Nocardiaceae > Nocardia > Nocardia sp. NPDC003345. Next base: position 23,241 of record NZ_JBSFRU010000047.1, on the reverse strand, counting down.
CATCAGCGCCACCACCAGTCCCGCACCAGCACTCGTCTTCTCATTCCAGGCTAACCGCCCGGACGACCGGTCCGGCGCCGATCCGCGCGTGTTCACAGCACCCTCCTCGCCCGGGCGTCACCGGGTACCGCCGTCTCCGCCACGCCCCCGGCGGCCGCGGCGGTCTCCGCGGGCGCCGCGTGGATCATCTGCCCGTTCCCGGTGTAGATACCCACGTGCGCGGGTCCGCGGGGACCGAAATCGGTGAATACCAGGTCGCCCGGCCGCATCTGGGCCACCGGGACCTCGGCACCGGCCTCCCACTGCTGTTCGGCGGTGCGCGGCAACGTGACCGCGCCCGAGGACGCGGCGAAAACCGCCGCCGCGGTCAGGCCCGGGCCGTCGAGCCCGCCGGAAGTGGGCCCCTGTGGCCCACCGCCGCCCCACACATACGGTGTGCCCAGCCATTCGTGCGCGGCCTGTACGACCTGGTCGCCCGCGGCGCCCTCGGCGTCGGGGCTGAATCGTCCGGCGGCACCGGGATCGCGGTACTCCGCCTCCATGGACAGGATGTTCGTGACATAGGGCTGGGTCTCGGAATAGTGCGCGGGAAACTGGTTCGGCATCCCGCCCGAGGCGAGGACGGCGCCCTCGCCCGCGTTGTAGGCGGCCAGCGTCAGCGCGACCACCTCACCCTGGACCCGGCCCTCGGCGATCCATCCGCTCACCTTTCCCGCGATGGCGCACATGTATCTGCCCTGGCCGACGATCGCGTCACCGTCGTCCCAGACGCTGGCGACACCGTTGCCGTCCGCGTCGATGACATACGGCTGTCCGTCGTCCGGGTTGATACTCGCGGCGGTCCCGGGCAGGAACTGCGCGAGACCCTGCGCACCGGCCGGTGAGGTGAGACCGCGCCGGAATCCCGACTCCTGTCGGCCCTGCGCGGCCAGCAGCGACGGGGTGACCTCCGGGCACAGCGACCCCGCGCGCCGGTACCAGATCTCCAGCTCCGGCGGCACCTTCCCGCCCGCCAGGGCGCCGCCGGGGGTACCGAACCCGCGGACGCACTGCGGGTCGACCGAATACGCGCGGGCGCCCCCCAGGTCGGGGGTCGGCGCGCCGTCGAGCCACGGCATCGGGTCGATCTGGCGGCCGCCGGTGAACCGGCCACCGGGTACCACCTCGAAATGCAGATGCGGACCGCTGGATTCACCGGCCGAACCCACCGCGCCGATATGCTGCCCGGCCTGCACGCTCTGCCCCACCCGCACCAGCACACCGTGGTCCCACATATGCCCGTAGACCGTGGAGAAGGCGCGGCCGTTGCCGGGGTCCACCGAATCGACCACGATCCAGTTCCCGAAGCCGGAGGCCGGCCCCGCGGCCACCACCACGCCGTCGGCCACCGCGAAGATGGGGGTGCCGTCGGGCGCGGCCAGGTCGATGCCCTTGTGCCCGCCGCCGCGGGAGCCGAAGACATCGGATACCGAATAGGTTCCGGCGGCCATCGGCCAGCTGCGTTCGAGCGGGCCCGCGCCCGCCGCCAGCGACGGGGTGGCGGTGGCGGCCGGGTTGGCCGTCGAGGGCGCGGGCATCCCGCTCGCCGCGGGCCCGGCTGCGCGCGGATCTCCCGGCGGGTACCCGCCCAGCGGCGGCAGCGTCGACTGTCCGGGGGTCAGCACCGATCCGCCTTCGCAGGGGTCGTCGACCGCGGGCATGACGATGACCAGCACCACCGTCAGCAGACCGATCACCAGGCCGAGGGTCGTCCACAGCACCGATTTCGCGTTCACCGCCGCGGCCTCGCAGGGTTCACGTGTGGCGCCGGGTTTCGTTGAGGGTGTCGGCGAGCGCCCGGTTCACCTCGGCGGCCGCCGCCAGTTGCTGTTGCAGCAGGGTGACCTTGCGCCGCAGCGCCGCGGCGTCCATCCGTTCCAGGCTCGGGCCCTCGGCCGCCCGCACCCAGTTGCGCACCGAATTGGTGTGCACGCCGATCTGTTCGGCGACCACCCGGCAGGCCTCCGATTCGCTGCGCAGTTTCCCGGTCAGCGCGATCACCTGCTCCACCGCGGCGGCCCGGACCTCGGGAGAAACCCTGCGATACGAGCGGTGCGGCATCATGACGGTCTCCCACCCACCGTGGGGGTTCCGTCCACCGCGCCCCGGCCGTCGGCGGACCTGCCCGGATAGGAGGTGAACTCCTCGAAACGCTGGTTGGTGTCGTGGATACCGCTGAGCTTCTCGGCGGGAGTGAATTCCATATGGAACGGGATCCCGGGACGCCGGTCCTCACCGATCTTCAGCAGGAATTTACCGGTGCCGGGCGGTGACGGCCGCTGCTGACCCGGTTTGAGGGCCTCACCCGTGAGTGCCTGGGGCGCCGACCAGCTGGTCACCATCTCCTCCTCGGCGGAGGTGAACGGAACCGTGCTGTCCAGCCGTTTGATCTCCTCGGCCGGTAGCGCGCCGAAGATCTTGGCACGCGCCCGCTCCAGGAACCCGAGCGCCTTGGCGATCGCGGCTTCCGACCCCAGCGCCTGCAGATCCTTGATCGTATGGCTGATCATGATCAGCGAGGTCGCGATACCGCGCTGCAACCGGGTCAGCTCGTCGACCCGGTCGACCATGAAATCCCCGAGACCGAGGACCTGCCACAGCTCGTCCATCACGACCTGGAAGTACCGCTGCGGCGCCATTCCGGCGTCGGTGAGGGTATGCGCGGCCTCCACCGCGGCGAACCCGTCGGCCCAGCAGGCCAGCATGACGGCGGCCTTGAGCTTCTTGTCCCCGTTGGGGATATGGGAGACGTCGATGCAGACGGCCACCGAATCGGTGTCGATGGGCACCGTGGTCTGCCCGTTGAAGACCGCGCCGAACGGGCCCTGGGTGAGCGCACGCATGGAACGCCGCAGGCCACGAATGGCCTCGTGGTATTCGGACGGATCGTCGGCGCCGGCGTCGAGCATCATCTGCTCACCACCGGCGACGATGACCTCCAGCAGGTTCTCCATGATCGGCGGCGAGTCGGGGGTGTACCCGCTGCCCGGCCGGTACAGGATTCGCAGCGCGGTGGAGATCAGGGTCTCCTCGTAATCACGTACCCGTGCCCCGCGCACCAGTTCGACGAGGCCCGCGATCAGCGTCACCTGCCGGGCGCGCAGATCCTGCAGTACCTGCCGCTGGAGTTCGGGATGTTCTCCGAGCAGCGGTACGATCTCGCCGAGCACCCCGCCGGCGAGCGGGTTGAGTTTGCCGTGGCCGTAACCGAGGTCGATCACCTGGCCACCCACCAGTTCCACCAGTTTCCGGTAGTCCGGTTTGACGTCGGCCAGGATCAGCGGGGTGATGTTCTGCGCCACGCCGCCGAGCACGATCCGGCGCACCAGCGAGGACTTACCGAAACCGTTGAGGCCGAGCACGAACAGGCTGGGGGCGGTGATGAAACTGCCGCGCATGAACCAGTTCATCGGATCGAAACACACGGGTGCGCCGGTATGCAGATGCGATCCGAGCGGGGTCCCGATCAGCGGCGCACCGGCGCCGACCGACCACGGCCACAGCCCGGCGACCTGCGCGGTGGTGGCCCGGTACTCCACCGGGCGGCCCACCACGTTCATCCGGCCACCGCCCGCGCCGGCGAATCCGCGATCGGTGAGTTGCGCCGTCTGCCGGTCGAAACCGTCCTGGAATTCCTGTTCGGCGCGCGCGGCGTAGTTGCGGCGGCGGATATCGTCGGTACGCACCCGGAAGCTCGCCCAGGCCGCGCGCAGCCCGGCGCCCTCCCGGCTGAGTTCCTCGAGCCGCGATCGGGTGGCGGCGTCCAGCAGCGGCGGGCCCTGCTGGCGTTTCTTCTCCGCGCGCAGCTTCGCCCGGCGCGCGGCCTTGTCGAATTCCGGCGTGCCCATCGCTCGGTCGGCGGTGGTGTCCACCCGGGCCCGGCGGGCCCGCTCCCGGTCGGTGCCCTCGCGCGGCGTACGGGTCCGGCGTTCGGCGCGCGAGCGTTCGGCCTCCCGCCGCTCCCCGGTGGGCGGACCGTGCTGTCCGTCCCGATCGCCCCGGATGCGGCGTTCCTCGTCCCGGCCGGATCGGGTCCGTTCGCCGGTGGCGCTCCGGACCCGGTTCCGTTCCCGGACGGGCGGCTCGTGCTCGCGTGCCATCAGTCGTTCACCCCGCCAATGCTTTAGGAATGGTCGCGTGCTCGGGCAGGATCACCCCGCAGCCGAGCGAGGCCGCGAACGCCGCCGCCTGGTAGCGGTAGCAGCGGCGGATCTTCAGCCGCGCCTGTGTGGAGAGGTCGCGGGTGATGGCCTCGATACGCGGCAGGTCGCCGCGCAGCGGTTCGGTGATGGTCACCAGGGCGCCGAACCGGGTGACGCCGTGGCCGCGCGCCTGTTCTTCGCGGGCCTGCTGGGTCGCACCGACCCGCAGGGTGGCCGACGCCGAGACCACGCCACGTTCGCTCTGCTGGGCGACCAGTGCGTTCTTGAAGTCGTCGTCGACGATCTCGGCGGCGTCGGCGGCCGAATGCGGCCGGTACACGATGGCGATCCGTTTCCGCGGGACCTCCGGGTTCGGTGCGAGCAATCGCTGCAGGACCCGTTCGTCCACGGCACCTTCGGGAGCGGTGTCCATCTCCCAGGTGACCGACCGCCCGCCATCGTGCAGCAGGTGATCCCACTTCTCGTCGTGCGAGACCGGGCCGGCGTCGGCCCAATCCAGGCCGTGACCTTCGGGCTCGCCCGCGGCGACCTCGAGATCGGCCTGGGAGGCCGGATCGTAGCTGCGCCGGATGAATCCGATCACCTCGTCCGCCGACATCGGCTGCGCTCGCACCCCGGCCTCGGCGAGCGCGGCGCAGATTCCGGGTAGGCGGCGGCCGATCTCGACCGCCTCCTCGGCCGGGTTCTTGCGCCGTTCGGCGGTGGTGGCCTTGAAGGTGATGGCGACCCGGGGCAGCAGCTGCACCCGTTCCTGCGGGAGTTCGGTGGCCAGCTCGTACATCACCTGCTGCGCCAGATCCGGCGATTCCGGCCGGGTGATGGTGGAAACCTCGGTGAGCAACCGGTTCCCGGTCTCGGGCACGGTATCGATCACCGGTACCACCGCGACGATATCGCTGGTCTGCCCGACCGAGGCCAGGAAGGTGCCCCAGGCCGAGACCCAGCGGTCGATCACGGGCTGGTCCACCGCCTCGTGGCCCTGCGGCCAGGCCCGCAGCACCACCGTGTACTGCGCGAACTGCGGTAGGTGGATCATGCCGAAGCTGTAACCGCCGGCGTCGATGCCCTCGTACAGTTTCGAGGGCGCGAGCAGCCCGGGTAGCCGGGTGAAACCACCCGGCACCCGGGAGAACCGGCCGCCGCGGTACACGTGCTCACCGCGGCTGCGCGAACGCATCCAGTGGAACATCATCAATCCCGTCTCGTAGCCGGAGCGGCCCCCGCGTCGCATGACCAGGGGCGCCATGATCACCACACCGACCCCGCCCACGATGGCACCCCACTGGAAACCGCCGACCATCGCGGTGAACAGCGCGGTGATGACCACGACGAACCCGAGGACGGTCTCCTCCCAGCGCAGGCCGAAAAGGCCCGCGCTGCGCGGTTTCTGCCACAACCCGTAGGAGCGGCGTTCGTAGGTTTCGGTGCTGGTCATCGCGGGATGGTGCTCCTACCGAGGTCGGGGGAACGGTTGGTCCAGCGGTCGCCCGCGACATCACCCATGGCCTGGTCCGCGCGGGTCATCCCGCTGGTCGCGGACCGGGCGGCACCGACGCGGGCGGCCACGCGGGACGCTCCGGACGGTACACCGCCGGATCCCGCGGGTGTACCGGACCTTTGCGGTGGCGCCCCGCCGCCGCCTCCGCCGCGCGGTGGCGGCACCGGACGGGGTGTTCCCCCGCCGCGTCCACCGCCGGGCGGCGGCGGACCGGCCGCGCCCCCGACGTACCCGGCTCGGCCCGGTGCCGCGGCACCGCGGGCGCCGACGGCCTTGGTGCCCATGGCGCCCAGGCCGGCGGCGGCGATCAGGGTGCCGCCGGCGGCGGTGAGACCGGACCCGCCGCTGCCGACGATCGCGACCGCGGGGGTCACCAGGCGCATGAGCGCGGGCAGGACGAACGCGACACTGCACAGCAGCACGATCGCCACCAGCATCCGCTGTGCCTGCTCGGCCTCGGGCAGGCCACCGGCCGGGGTCATCTCGTCCACGTGGCCGGCGGTGGTGAAGGCGATCATGTAGACGATCGCCGCCACCGGTTTCCACAGCATGAACGCGATGATCCAGCCGACCAGTTTCTGATACGACTGTTTACCGATACTCATCCCCGACGAGGCGGCCGCCAGCGGCAGCACTCCGGCGGCGATCACCAGCAGACCCTGCCGGACGATGGCCAGGATGATCTGCGCCAGCGCGCCGAGCAGGCCGACGATGGCGATGATCAACACCAGACCGGGCGAAAATGCCTGTAGTGCACTGGTTTTCACCATCAGCTCGGCCATGTTCTTGGCATTGCCGTCGGTGGAGTCCTGGATGATCCATTCGGCGAACCGGTCCGATGCCTGGGTCCCGGCCACGATCACCGCACCGAGCATCCACGAACTGAACACCACCCGGGTGAACATCCGGAACGATTCGGCCGCCTCGTCCATCGCCCCGCCGCGTCTGGCCTCGGCCAGACGCAGACCGGTGATGATGATCGAGGCCATCAGTAACAGGATCTGCACCTGATACGTGTAGTCGTTGATCTTGGTGAACAGGCTGCCCGAATCGCTGGCCACCTCGTTGGGCACTTTCATCCAGAAGGTGAGTGCCAGGATGATGGCCTCGCCGAGGCCGTTCATCAGCGAATCGACCACCTTGCCGAAGGTGGAGTCCCAGGCCTTGTCCTTGACCGCGGTGGCGGCGTCACCCGGATGCGAGGCCGCGTTACCGGCCTTACAGACCGCGGAAGCGGCGTCACCGAGCGAGAGCCCCGGAATACCGAGACCGTCGAGGGTGTCGTGGATCTCGTCACAGGTCTCGTCGAACCCGTAGGTCTGACCGTAGGCCACCGTCGGCGTCGCGACCATCACGGTGAAGATCACCGCGAAGATCGTCAGGAACCGTCTGGCCAGCGAAACCCGGCGGGAGATCGCAGGAGACTGCCGCACCCCGGCGGGCGGGCCGTTTTCGTGTACCGGCTGAGCTTCCACATTCCGTCCCAACACTGGAATCACCATCGAGTCCACCCCTCCAGCGATTCGACATACTCGGTCTGCGTATTCGGCGAGGTGGTCGGCTTGAGCCGCCAATCACCCGCGTCCCACACCATGATCAGCCGCAGGGTCACCCATACGGGCTTGCCGTCCAGGGCCGGGGCCCGCAGCGCCAGCCGCACGATCGCCATATCGTCGGCGTAGTCGTCGACCTTGAAGGCATCCGACGCCACCAGATATCTGGTCACCGATTCGGGCTGCTGCTCGGGTAACCGCTCCGAATCCAGGGCCTGGTCGTAGGCCGCGATCTGCTGCGCCGACACCCGCACCTGCCGCACGTACAGATCGCGATGGGCCGGGCGGGCGTTGAGGCGGTAGGTGATCTGCGCCGCGGCCAGCGCCGCGCCCTGCGGGGTATGCGAATAGCCGACCGCCAGCCCGTCCTCGATCCGGTGCGGACCGTCGGAGGTCGAGAACGGCACCGAGGCGCCGTAGACCCGCTGCCAGCCACGCGGCTGCGTGGTACCGGCGGGCGCCGCGGTCAGCCAGTCGGGATCGGCCGGATTACGCTGCGGCGACGGGTCCTGCGGCAGGGCCTGTCCAGCGGGATTGTTGGGGATATCGATACGGCGATTGAAGATGTCCACCTCCGGATCGGCGAAACCCTCGCCCACGGCGGCCGCGGGCGCAGGGCCGGATTCGGGCTCGGAGTCCCGTCCGGTCCACATCACGACACCGACCACCACGATCAGTGCCAGGACCGCCGCGGACGCCACGACACCGAAGGAGACGCGGTCACGCTGATAGGTCTCCTTCCCGCTCACTTCGGTGCCTCCAATTTCACAGTGTCACTCGGTAACTCGTCTACGGGGTCGATCGGTCTGGTGGTGGCTCCGGGGTCGGGCAGCCGTAACCTCCAGTCCTGCGCGAACCACTCCACGGTCGTATGGTTCACCGCCTTGGAGCTGTCCGAATACTCGCTGTAGACGTCCACCAGCGCCCGCTGCTCGGTGTACTCGGTGATCCGGTAGCCGAGCAGCCGTGGCGCGTATACGGGGTCGGCGGGGCCGCTGATCGAGACCTGCACCCGGTTCACCGCCCATTCGTCCTTCGCCGCGCCCGGAACCACTTCCCGGGCAACGATATTCGACCACTGCCCATCGTCGGCTATCGCCAGCCGCACGGCGTGCACCATGGCGGCGACACCCGCTCCGGTCGGCGAATGATCGAAATCGGTTGCCGCGCCGTCGGTTTCGGTGCGCGGTCCTTGATCTGTCCGGGGTAACGGTACCCCCTGGAAGGGCTGCCAGCGCACATTCGTCGGCGGCGCCGAGAGATCCGGTGGCGCCGTGGCGTCGCCGGAACCGCAGCCGACGACGCCCACCAGCAGGGCCGCCGACAGCAGCCCCGCGGCCCGCGTCGCGGCGGGCCGGCCGGACCGGCCGGCAGCCGGTGACACGGTCGAATTCATCCGCAGGTCGTTCCCCTCGCCTCGCCCCGGTTCATCCGGGCAGGAACGCCAGGGCGATACCGGAGGCGGTGCTCGCGACGGCCGCGCCGAGCAGGCTCATGAGGACGCCGTGGGAGGCGTCGTTCATCGCCAGATCACCTTTGAAGGTGAGCCACAGCTTCCCGGCGGAGACGATCATCCACGCCAGACAGCCCATGAGCACGAACCACAGCAGCCAGTTCAGCAACTGCATCAGCGGTTCCAGCACTTCGGCCGGCATCTGCTTGTAGGCCAATACCCCGGCCGCCCCGACCAGATCCATTACAACCTCACGTTCCGATCACGGCGTTCATGATGGTGCCCGCGCTCGTGGCGACCACACCGCCGATCATGGCTCCCGCCACCATCTTCGGGGATTCCAGACCGCCGCCCGTCCATTTCTCCCACGCGAATTTACCTCCCGCGTAGATGATTCCGCAGATTCCGGACAGCAGTACGAACCAGGTGAGGTAGCGGACCAGCTGCAGGATCTTCTCCGAACCGGGCGGGGCCTCCGGGGTCGGATTGCCGACCTGGGCCACCACCACCGCGTCGTAGGCCTGGTGAACCGCGAGGAATACGGTGCTCATCGGGTGCCTTTCTCGATAGCTGAGGTGCAACATTCGGTCCGCGCGGGCGCGGGGAGCACGAAACGGGTGGCGTGCTCGACGGCGATCACGGCATCACTCCTCCACGAATCTCGAACGGCCCCGGGTGGGGGCGGCCTCCGATTCTTCCAGCGCGGCGCGGGCGGCCGCGACGATCTCCGAGCCGAGTTCCCGGATGTCGAGGGGAACCTCGTCGAGTGGATCGATCCGCCGGCGGCGCTGCGTGGACGGCGCCACACCCGGAGTCCAGACCGGGAGCTTCTCCGGTTCGACGAGGGTCCACTCCTCGTACCAGGGCACCTGCCATACCTGTCCGGCCAGCGAGGCCACCACTTCCCGGTAGCGGCGGATCTCCGGCGCCATCCGGCCCGGCCGCGCCGCCACCGTGATCAGCCCGAGCACCTGACTCGGACCAGCAATGCCGGAATGATGCTGACGCAACAGGTCATGGGCGTGGGTCAGGCCGGCGATGGTCTCCCGGGCGACCAGCACCACGAACGGCGATTCCCGCTCGTAGACCCCGGGCCAGCGGCGGCCCGAATCCGCGGCGGGGGCCAGCACATGGGCGAGGCTGCTGGCGCCGGCGCCGCCGTGCACACCCAGTAACCACACCAGTGGCGCCCGGCCCGCCCCGGGGACCGGACGGTCCCAGATGGCGGCCCGGCGTGATTCCGGTGGGGGCACCACTCCGGCGGTGGCGGAACGGTCCGGTCGGCGAGGAAGATTCATGGCAACAGACATGATGCCTCGCTCGCGGTAGCGAAATACAGTTCGCGCGGGCCGCGGTGCTCGCGGAGGTATCGCCTCATGACGACATCCCCGCCAGCAGCGTCTCGTACGCCTGCCGGGTCTCGGCGGCCAGGTCGAGGTGACGGACGAGTTCGCCGCGCGCGAGATGCGGATCGTAGGGCACTTCGACGATCTCCCGGACCCATCCGGACAGATGCTCCCGCAGATGCTCGGCCACCCGGGAGTCGGCGCCGGGCTGCTGATGGGAGATGACGATCGTGGTGTCCCCCACGATGCCACCGCCCATGGGCTCGGCCGCGTCGTCGTACTCGTCGTCGAGCCATTCCAGGGTCACCCGCAGGCGGTTGGCGGCGTCGGTGCGGGCCGGGATGGCCAGGACGAGCGCGATATCCGCATCGTCGAGCAGCGGGCGCAACTGCCGGCTCGCGATGGGGTTGCCGCCGTCGTAGACGCCGGTGTACCCGGCCTGGTCCACGGCGCGGGCCACGGTGAGATAGCTGGCCCGGCGGCGCAGCGGCGCGGCGTCGCGCCACAGCAGCCCGATACCCGACGTCGCCCGCGACATACATTCCTTCAACGGGGCCGGTTCGTCGTCACCGCGGCCGTAGAGCCACTGCTGCAGGCTGATCGGATGCAGATGCTCGTCAGCGCCCCGCAGCGCCAGATCGCCGCCCGCCGGTGTCGCGTCGACGGCGACGGTATCGGTTCCGCCGAGGCCGAGTTCACCGGCCAGGCCCAGCGCGGTGGTGGTGGTCCCGGCGCCGCCGCAGCCGCCCACCACCAGGATCGGCCGGGCCGCACCGGCGGCACGGACGCGACCCTCGCCGCGCAACCGCACCACCGATGCCCTGCCGGTTCCGTCCGCCTCGTCCGCCGCACCGGAATCCGGTGCGGTATCGAGCCAGCGGCTCCAATCCTCTCCCATCGCTGCACTCTCCTCTATCCGGCCGAAATACCCGTGATGAGGGTGCGGCCGTCGACCACCGCGGTGGTGACCGTTTGCCTGCTGTAGGTGACCGGCTCGCCTCCGGGCCGGTACTCGGTGACCTCGACCGTATGCTCACCGGGCGCACCCGTCACAATCCGGACGCAGTGGCCGGTTCCGGTGGCCACACTGTCGATTCCGGCCTGGATCACCTCGGCGGGCGGTACCGGCGCACCGGGCGCCACCACGGCGTGCGCCTCGATACCGGAACGCTGCACGTAGTAGGCGTATTGGAAACGCAGGATCGTATCCGGCCCGGAATCGGTGCCGCCGGGGCCCGCGCCGCGGACCACGGCCCCGGATCGTTCGTCGGGACACCGGGCGGCGACCGGAATCGCCCCGGCGGCACCGGAGGTGAACCGCAGGCCCGCACCGTCGTCGGAACCGGCGGCTCCGGGCGTGCCGGGCGACAGCAGGTACAGCACCACGGCCGTGGCGACGCCGAGCAGGACGACCGCGGCGACCAGCACACCGAAGGTGCGCAACCGCCGGGCCCGGCGTCCCGGTGTCGCATCCCGGAGCCGGGCGGGGGTACGGCCGATCCGGGCGGGTTCGTCGATTTCGTCGTCGTCGGGCCAGGGGAACCGGACCACGTCACCGTCGCGATCCCGGGTCGGCGCATCCACCCAATCGGACCAGCCACCGGTGAAATCGCTGCGTCGGCCGGAGAGCTCGGCGGGCGCGGGGTCGGGGGCGGGCGCAGCCGAAGCGCTGCCGGCCTCGGGGATGTAGTCGGGGTAGCGGGCCGGACCTTCATCGGGCCCGGCGGCGATATCGCGGCCGGCCGCGCGGGCGGCGGTGTCCGCGTCGCCCTCCCCCTCGGGTTCGAGCGGACCGTACCATCTGTCGAGCTTTTTGTAGGACTTCAACATTCCCCCATTCCCGTGGCGCCGGGCACGTGATGTCGCATCATCGATCCCTCTCGGCGATCAGTTCACGGAGAACGAGTCGGTTTCGGTTGTCGGGGGTGCCAGGGGCGGGGCGACCGGCGGCGCGTCCGAGGAGGCACCGTCGGCTCCTGTCCCAAATGGGAATTGTCCCGTACCGGACGGAGCAGGCGCGGGAGACGCGCCGGGCTCGGCCCCGGAGATTCCGCCGGAGGGCGGTACACCGGCGTAGGGAGCGCTGCCCGCCGGGGGCGTGACCTCGCCGGAGACCGGTTCGTGCCCACTTCCGTGCACCGCCGCGAGATCTCGCGCGGCGGCGGCGAACCAGTCCGCGATGAACCGCGTCGGCGCGTCGCCGGTGGCCGAAATGGCCGCGTTGCCATAGGCCTGGTGGCGCTGAATGGTGTCCCAGTACCGCACCCAGGTGGTGGTGTTGAGCAGTTCGCTGTTGTCGGTGATGTTCTCGATCACCGCGTTGAACGACTGGCTCACCAGCCGGATACCGGTGGTCGGCGGGATCAGCTGCGGAATCGCGCCGAGGAGCTTGGTTCCCAGCAGCAGCAGCGCGGCGGGCGGGTTCGCCAGGCCGGCGGTGGCCAGTTCGGCGATCGCGGTCGGATTCAGCACCGTTCGCACCACGGTGACCACCGCGTTGAGCCCGATCATGCCCACTTTCAGCAGTGCTCGCATGGCCCCCGGAATATCCAGCGGGGTACGCGGATCGGCGGCATCGGCGAGCCGCTGCGAGATCGACTTCTTCGGCGAGATGTTCAGGGTCGCCAGTGAGGTGCCCGAGATGTCCTCGTTGACCACCTTGGTGGCGGTTTTGATCGAGGTGAAGGCGAGCGCCTGGGCGATAGAGGTGAGCGAGGCGATCGGATCACCGCCGCTGAGTTTCATCTGCCCGACCACCCCGGCCACCGCCTTGAGGATCGGAGCGCCCTCCGGCGCGTCGCAGGCGAGATCGCCCGCCGCGCAGAAGCTCGCGACCCGGCCGGTGAGAGCGCCGAAGTTCTCCGCGGAATCCCGGTTCGGGGCGATACCGCCACCTGTCGCGGGAGATTGCGCGAGGGCGGCGATCTCCGCGATCTTCGTGCCCTCGGTACCGGGCGCCGGGTCCGGGTTCGCCTTGCCCGGAGCGCCGGGGAACAACGGCGCGCCCGGATTCCGGGTCGGGTCGCCGATCAGCGCCACCGCCGCGATCTTCTCCGGCGGCAAGGTCCCCTGCCCCTGCCCGACCTCCTGGGCGAACACCGATGCCACATGCGCGCCCTGGGAGTACCCCACGATCGCGAACCGGGTCTCGGGGCAGCGCTCGGCCACCGAGGCGGCCATACTGCGCAACCGCATCAGGCCACCGGTCACCGAATCCGAATACGGTGTGGCGCTACCGCCGTCCACACCGCCGAAACTCGACTCGTAGGGCACGTAGGCGCGATCCACCAGGCCCTTGTCGGGCGCGGCGGCCATGAGCGGCCGGAACACCGTCGACAGCATGCCGGTATCGGTGGTGGGCGCGGCGTCCGGCGAGGATTCGCCGGTGCCCTGGATACCGAGCGCGTAGAGCGCCGGACACGAGGAAACCGAGAGTTCCGTCGCGGGGCCCGCCGGGTTCGGCGGTTGAGCGTGGGCGGAGTGGCCACCTGCCGTCACGGTCGCCACAGCGACGGTGAGTGCGATCAGCATCCCCGAGAATCTTGTGTATCCAGCCATAGCGACCCGCAATCAGTCCTACCGCAGTTACCGAGCGCGACGAAACGCAATAGACGGTAACAGATTCCGGCTATGACCGCAGACGCGGCGAAGAGTTTACGCAACCCGCCAGCCGCTACAGCACACGACGCGGCGCGTCGAGGCCCGAACGTTATGAATTTCCGGCAACCCGGGCAACACTGCCAAGACCCCGAAACGCCCGCCGGACGCTGTTGCGGCGTAACCGATCCGCGTCCGGCACCGGGCCGCCGCGAAGCACCCGAACCGCACTCAGGCGGCGGAGGTCACCCGGTAGACGTCGTAGACGCCCTCGACATTGCGGACCACGTTCAGCAGATGTCCCAGATGCTTCGGATCGCCCATCTCGAAGGTGAACTTGCTGATCGCGACCCGGTCGCCGTGGGTGGTCACCGAGGCGGACAGAATGTTGACCTTCTCGTCGGCGAGCACCTTGGTGACATCGGAGAGCAGCCGGGTGCGGTCCAGCGCCTCGATCTGGATGGCCACCAGGAACACCGAATGCGGTGACGGCGCCCACTCCACCTCGATGATGCGCTCGGACTGGTCCCGCAGCGAATCCGCGTTGGTGCAATCCACCCGGTGCACGCTGACCGAACCGCCGCGGGTGACGAATCCCATGATCTCGTCGCCCGGAACCGGCGTACAGCACTTGGCCAGTTTCGCGACGGTGCCCTCGGCGCCGGGGATCAGCACGCCCGCATCGCCGCTGAGGCGCTGTCGCGGCGGTGTGGTGGAAGGCGTGGACCTTTCGGCGAGTTCGTTCTCCACATCGCCGATCCCGCCCAGCTGGGCCATCAGCCGCTGGACGACATGGCGCGCCGAGACCTGATGCTCACCGACCGCGGTGTAGAGCATGGAGATATCGCCGTAATGCAGCTCGTGCGCGACGGCGGTCATGGCGTCGACGTTCATCAGCCGCTGCAGCGGCAGCCCGACGCGTTTGACCTCCTTGTTGATCTGCTCCTTGCCGTTCTCCAGGGCCTCCTCGCGGCGCTCCTTGGCGAACCACTGGCGGATCTTGGCCTTGGCCCGCGGCGAGACCACGAAACTCTGCCAGTCGCGGCTGGGGCCGGCATTGGGCGCCTTGGAGGTGAAGACCTCGACGACCTCACCGTTCTCCAGCTGGCGCTCCAGCGCGACCAGCCGCCCGTTCACCCGCGCGCCGATACATTTGTGCCCCACCTCGGTATGCACGGCGTAGGCGAAGTCCACCGGGGTGGACTTCTGCGGCAGGGTGATCACATCGCCCTTGGGTGTGAAGACGAAGATCTCCGGGGCCTTGAGGTCGAACCGCAGCGATTCCAGGAATTCGGCCGGATCCGCGGCCTCCCGCTGCCAGTCGAGCAGCTGCCGCATCCAGGCCATATCGTCGACCTCGGCGGAATCACCGGAGTGACGGCCCTTGGTCTCCTTGTAGCGCCAGTGCGCGGCGATGCCGAACTCGGCGGTCCGATGCATATCGTGGGTGCGGATCTGCACCTCGAGCGGTTTACCGTCCGGTCCCACCACCGTGGTGTGCAGCGACTGGTAGACCCCGTACCGGGGCTGGGCGATGTAGTCCTTGAACCGGCCGGCCATCGGCTGCCACAGCGAATGCACCACGCCGACGGCGGCATAGCAGTCGCGGACCTCGTCGCAGAGGATCCGGATACCCACCAGATCGTGGATATCGTCGAAATCCTTTCCCTTGACGATCATCTTCTGATAGATCGACCAGTAGTGCTTCGGCCGGCCCTCGACGGTCGCCGGGATACGGGAAGCGGCCAGGGTATTGACGATTTCCGCGCGCACCTTCGCGAGGTAGGTATCGCGTGACGGGGCACGATCCGCGACGAGCCGCACGATCTCGTCGTACTTCTTCGGGTGCAGGATCGCGAAGGCGAGATCCTCGAGTTCCCATTTGACCGTCGCCATCCCGAGCCGGTGCGCAAGCGGGGCGATGACCTCGAGCGTTTCCCGGGCCTTCTTCGCCTGCTTCTCCGGCGGCAGGAAGCGCATGGTCCGCATGTTGTGCAGCCGGTCGGCGACCTTGATCACCAGGACGCGCGGGTCGCGGGCCATCGCGATGATCATCTTGCGGATGGTCTCGGCCTCGGCGGCCGCGCCCAGGTTCACCTTGTCCAGCTTGGTGACACCGTCGACCAGATGGGCCACCTCGGGCCCGAAATCGGCGGTCAGCTGCTCGAGGGTGTACCCGGTGTCCTCGACGGTGTCGTGCAGCAGCGCCGCGACCAGGGTGGTGGTATCCATCCCCAGTTCGGCGAGGATATTCGCGACGGCCAGCGGGTGGGTGATGTAGGGATCGCCCGATTTCCGGAACTGGGTGGCGTGCCGTTCGTCGGCGACGTCGAACGCCCGCTGCAACTGGGTGAGATTCGCCTTCGGATACAGGTCCCGGTGCACCGTGGCCAGCGGTTCGAGAACCGGCTTCACCGCCGGGATACCGCGCTGACCGGTCATCCGCCGGGCCAGCCGGGCCCGGACCCGGCGGGAGGCCGAACTGGGGACCGCGCCGGACTGGCGGCCGGGCTCCGGTTCGCTGTCACGGCGCGCGCCGGCGGCGGGAGCGGGGGTGGAAGCACCATTGGCCGGTGAGCCGGACGTCTGCTCGACATTCGTCTCACCCAGATGCTGAGTCATGCCACCACCTCTCCCTGCCACGGCCGGTCACCGCAACGTTCCAGACCACCAACTCTAGCCCCCACAGCACCACGGGAAACCCCACAGCAACAGCATCGACACCTATCGATATGGCCACTCACCCGTACGAACACCGTATTCGAGCCCGGCCTTCCCGGCGCGCCCGGGTACGCGGTCATTCCCGCAGCCCTTCCGATGTCAGTTCGGCACGCCGGGTGATGCCGATCTCGTCCAGGAACCGCCCGTCGTGGCTCACCACGATCAGCGCGCCGCGGAAGGCCGCCAGGGCCTGGGTGAGATGCCCGAGGCTCACCAGGTCGAGGTTGTTGGTGGGCTCGTCGAGGATCAGCAGCCGGGGTGCCGGTTCGGCGAGCAGCAGCATGGCCAAGGCGGCACGCAGCCGCTCACCGCCCGACAGCGCCGCGGCCGGTACATCCGCGGCGGCAGCACGGAAGAGGAACCGCGCGAGCCGGCCGCGGATCAGCTCCGGATCGGCGTGCGGGGCGCCCGCCGCGACGTTCTCGTACACCGTCGCGTTCTCGTCGAACAGGTCCAGCCGCTGCGGCAGCATCCGCCAGGGCACCCACGGTCCCTCGGCGGCGATCCGGCGAAGCAGGGTCGTCTTACCCACCCCGTTGCGGCCGGTGATCGCCAGCCGCTGCGGGCCGTCCACCGTCAGCGAGACGACCGGGCCGTTGGCCAGCGTCACCTCCTCCAGCGCGATCACCCGCTGCCCCGGATAGAGCCTGGTATCCGGCAGGTCGATCCGGATCTCCCGGTCGTCGCGGAGCAATTCCTCGGCCTGCTCCAGCCGCTCCTCGGCCTGCTCCACCTTCTCGATGTGGTTGTTACGCAATTTGCCGGCCGCGACCTGGGCCTGCCGCTTACGCGCCCCCATGATGATCTTGGGTTCACGTTTGTTCTCGAACATCTTCTGCCCGTATCGCCGGCGCCGGTCGAGTTTGATCCGGGTCTCCACCAATTCGCGGGACTGCTTGCGTACCTCACCGCGCGCGTCGCGGATCGCGCCGCGTGCGGCCTCCTGCTCCTGTTCGATGATCCGCTCGTACTCTCCGAACGGTCCGCCGAACAGGCGCAGCCCGCCCCCACGTAGCTCGGCGACGGTATCCATCCGCTCCAGTAGTTCCCGGTCGTGCCCGGCCACCAGAACCGTGCCGCCGAATTGGGCGAGGACCTCGTACAACCGATTTCGCGCGTCGGCGTCCAGGTTGTTGGTGGGCTCGTCGAGCAGCAGCACCTCCGGATCGGCCAGCAGTTCGGCCACCAGGCCGAGCAGTACCGTCTCGCCGCCCGACAGGGTGTCCAGCCGCCGGTCCAGATGTCGCGTGGATCCGGCGAGATACTCCAGACCGAGGCGCCCCAGCAGGGCCACCGCGCGTTCCTCGACATCCCAGCGGGCGCCCACGGTCTCGAAATCGGCGTCGGCGGCGGCCCCGGACTCGATCCGGTGCAGCGAATCCCGTACCCGGGCGATACCCAGCACCTCGTCCACCCGCCGCCCCACCGACAGCCCGAGATCCTGCCGCAGATATCCGAGTTCACCGGTGACGGTGATCGAACCGCGCGCGGGCTTCTCCGCACCGGCGATCAAGCGCAGCAGCGTGGATTTGCCGGCACCGTTGGACCCGACGAGCCCGATCCGGCCCGGACCCAGCACCGCGTCGAGCCCGTCGAATACCGGTGTTCCGTCCGGCCAGGAGAAAGTGAGATCGGAAAAAGAAATAGCGGCCATGGCGTGCCCCTCGAGGTATCGGTGCGAACGCGACGCGCGGTATGCGGGCCGCACGAGCGACTACCTCATGAGAGCAACGGCGGCTCCGATCATCGGGAACAAGACGACCGCCAACCTACTCCGGCGGAAGTACCGGCGCCAGCGATTATCGTCCGAGTCACTCCGGCCGGTTTCTAGACGGTGACGATCGCCGTCACCGGATAATCCCCCTGCCGGGCCCGCCCGCCCAGCGCTTCGATCTCCAGCACCACCGCCGCCGCCACCACCCGGGCGCCGACCGCACCGAAGAGATCCGCCGCGGCGGCGAGGGTGCCGCCAGTGGCCAGCACATCGTCCAGGAGCAGCACCCGCCTGCCCTCGAGCGCCACCCCCGTCGCCGGGACCTCCAGGGCCGCCGTACCGTATTCGAGCTCGTATTCGCGGGTGACGACCGGTGGCGGGAGTTTGCCGCGCTTACGCACCGCGAGCACGCCGGTGCCCAGCGTCGCGGCCACCCCCGCGCCGAGCAGGAAACCCCGGGCATCGACACCGGCGACCAGATCGATATCCGGTACCAGGGTCGCGAGGCAGTCGACCACCGTCCGGAACCCCTCGGGATCGGCGAAAACCGGGGTGAGATCGGCGAATTTCACCCCGGGCTCCGGGAAGTCGTCGGCCCAGCGGGTGTGCCGCCGGACCAGCTCGGCCGCCTGATCGGTGCGCGCGGTCACCTCGGTGGCGGGTTCGGCCGCCGAATGCTTGCTCATCCACACTCCTCCGTCACCGGCGCCGGGTCACCGCTCCAGAACCCACTGATCCATATTCCATCCGGAACCGGCCCGGGTGGGGCCGGGGATGGCGTTCTGCAGGCCACCGCCGAACGCGATGGTGCGCGGCGTCGCGAACAGCGGCACGGTCGGCAGCTGCGACCACAGCAGATTCTCGGCCTCGGTCAGTAGATTCAGCTGATCGGTCGAATCGTCGTCACCGGCGAGCTGATCGGTGATCGCGTCGTACCGGCCGTTGCGGAACTGCCCGATATTGAGCCCGCTGCCGCTGCGCAGGCCACCCACGTCCTCCCGGCCGTCGAGTGAGCCCGCGGGCCCGGGCGCCCCGCCCGGGCCGCCGAGCACCGCGTCGACCGCGCCACCGCTGAGCTGCGCCGGAGTGAAATCCGGGGTACCGGCGTCCTGCACCGTGATGCCCGCGCCGCGGCAGGCCTCGGCGATCATCGAAACGGTCCGGGCCCGGCGGGCATCCGGGGCGAGATAGCCGACCCGGACGGTGAGCGTCTTCTGCCCGGTCTCGGCCAGCGCCGCCTTCGCACCGGGGATATCGCCCCCGGCATAGGGGTCGGCGGCGCCGGTCACCGCCGGATAGAACAGCGAATCCTGCTGCACCGTCCGTGAATTCGACATCCCCGACCCCAGCCCGGCCTCCGGGGCGTCGGTGACCCGGCCCAATTGGTCGAACAGCGCCTGACGCGGAACGCACAGAGCCAGTGCCCGCCGCGCGGCGGACTGCTCGAACACTCCGCGCGTGCCGAGTACCAACTGCTCGACACCGCGGCTCGGCAGCTGCTGGACGGCATAGGCGCTCAGGTCGAGATCGGGCAGCGAACCGGCCCCGATATCGGCAACGGCCACCGCCCCGCCCTCGATCTTGTCGGCGAGATCGGCCGGTTTCGGGTAGACGACGATACGACCCGTCGCCGGCGCCCGGCCCCACCACCGTTCGTTGGCGACCAGCACCAGACCGTCGTCGGCGTCGAAGGATTCGACCCGGTACGGCCCGGACGACGGGAAACGAGTGGCGTCGAGGTCACCCGGCGCCAGATCCCAGCCCTTGTTCCAGAACTCCGCCAGCCGGCCGAGCGCGTCACGGTCGTCCCGCTGTACCGCGCCGACGATATCGGGCACGTTCGCGGCCTGTGCCGCGATATGGGCCGGCATCAGCTCACCGGCACCGAACAGCGTCCGCCACGGCATATAGCGGCGGCCGGGCCGGAAGACGACGGTGCCGTCCTTGGACCCGGGCTGGCATTCGACCCGCTCGACATCCTCGTATCCGGCGGTGCTCGCCGAATCGAACCCGGGCACCCGGCCGCTGCGCGCGGCCCAGGTGAACACCAGATCATCACACGAGGTGGGCACCCCGTCGGAGTAGACGCCCTTCGGGTTCAGCCGGTACTGGATGGTCTGTGCCTCGCCCGGTACCTCCTTGGCGGTACCGGTATCGGAATCGGCCACCGGCTGCCCGTCGGGTCCGGTGTAGAAGAACCCGGTCAGCACCCGGCCGAACACGGCCTGCGCCGAGGCCGAACCCGCGGTGGTACCGCCGTTGTAGCTGGTGACGGTGGTGTCGACGGCGTAGCCGATCGACGGGACCTGATCGGCACCGGAACAGCCCGATACCAGTGCGGCGGCCGCGGCGGCGGCCGCGAGCAGCGCGATCGTACGGCGCAGATGGGACTGTCGCATCGATCCCTACCCCTCGTCTGTCAGTGCCGCCTCTGTCGTTTTCCGGTCGGGCGCGTTCCGGGCCGGGGCCCGGGCGCACCGGTCGTGCGGGGTCGCTGCTGTCCCTCGCCGGGAGCGGGCCGGCGACCCGGGGTGCCGTTGCGCTCCGGGCCCGGCGCCGGGCGTCCGGCGGCCGCGGCGGCCCGCCGGGAGTGGACCTTCTTCGTATGCGCCGCCACCGGTCCCCAGCGTTCCTTGATGGATACCAGCAGCGGAGTGGCGAAGAAGATCGACGAGTAGGCGCCGACGAGCGTACCCACCAGCTGGACCAGCGCCAGATCCTGCAGTGTTCCCACCCCGAGCATCCACACCGCGATCACCATCAGGCCGATGATCGGCAGCGCGCCGATGATCGTGGTGTTGATGGATCGCATCAGGGTCTGGTTGATCGCCAGGTTCGCCTGTTCCGCGTAGGTGCGCCGGTTGGTGTGCAGGACACCGCGGGTGTTCTCCTCGACCTTGTCGAACACCACCACCGAGTCGTAGAGCGAGAAGCCGAGGATGGTCAGCATGCCGATCACCATCGCCGGGGTCACCTCGAACCCGACCAACGAGTACACCCCCGCCGTGACCAGCAGGTCGAAGACCAGGGCGGCCAGCGCCGCCAAGGCCATATCCCGTTCGTAGCGGATACCGATGTAGACGCTCACCAGGACCAGGAACACCGCGAGCGCGATCAATGCCTGCCGGGTGATCTGGCCGCCCCAGGTCTCACTGACATCGGAGGCGCTGATCGCGTTACGGCTCGGGTTCCCGTTCGAATCGCGGGGCTGGATCTCCTCGAACAACGCGCTCTGCAGCGAGTTCAGCTGATCGGCGTTCAGGGTCTCGGAGCGGATCAGGATCGTCGCGCCGTCACCGGTGCCCACGGTCTGCACCGATTCGGGATCGGAGCCGATCGCCTCGGTGTACACCTGCTCGACCTGTTCGGTGCTCGTCCCGGCGGCCGGCAGCTGGATCCGTGATCCACCGACGAAATCGATCCCGAAGGTGAATCCGCGCAGCGCGATACTGGCCAGGCAGATCAGCACGATCACGGCGGTGATCAGGTACCAGCGGCGGCGGTTGCCGACCACATCGAGTACACCGGTGCCGGTGTAGAGGCGATTCATCCAGCTGTGCCGGGCGCCGGCGGACGGCTGGGCTTTGTCCATCGTCACGGGGCTGTTCATCGTCACGCCTTCCCGACCGCGGCTTCGGCCGCCTTGCGTTCACGGGCGAGCTGCTGCATCGCGCCGAGCCCGTTCACCGAGGGTTTGGCCCAGAAGGCGGAGCGGGAGGCGATATGCACCAGCGGTGCCGTCACCAGGAACACCACCACCACGTCGAGGATGGTGGTCAGCCCGAGGGTGAAGGCGAACCCACGCACCTGCCCGACGGCCAGGACGTACAGCACCGCGGCGGCGATGAAGCTCACCGCGTTACCGGACAGGATGGTCTTGCGGGCGCGCTGCCAGCCCCGTGGCACGGCCGACCGGAAACTTCGGCCCTCGCGTATCTCGTCCTTGATGCGTTCGAAGAACACCACGAAGGAGTCGGCGGTCATACCGATACCGATGATCAGGCCCGCGATACCGGCGAGGTCGAGAGTGAACCCGATCCACCGCCCCAGCAGCACCATGATCCCGTACACCGCGATACCGGATCCGATCAGCGACAACGCCGTGAGGAACCCGAGCATCCGGTAGTAGACCAGGCAGTACAGCAGCACCACGACCAGACCCACCGCGCCGGCGATCAGGCCCGCGCGCAGCGAGGACAGCCCCAGGGTCGCCGACACGGTCTCGGCCTCGGAGGTCTGGAACGACAGCGGCAGCGAACCGTATTTGAGCGTATTCGCGAGGTCCTGGGCGCTCGAGGCGTTGAAATTGCCGGAGATCTGGGTCCGGCCGCCGAGCTGGGGGCCCTGCTGGACGACCGGGGCGCTGACGACCTGGGAGTCGAGTACGAACGCGACACGCTGCTGAACGTATTCGCCGGTCAGCGAGGCCCACGCATCGCTGCCGCCGCCCTTGAACTCCAGATTGATCTCGTGCCGCGACTGCTCGGTGTTGAAACCGGAAGTGGCGTCGGCGATCTCCTGGCCGTCGATGCGGCTCTTGTCGAGCAGGAAGACCTCGGTCCCGTCGGTGGAGCAGGTCACCAGCGGCAGATTCGGGTCGTCGTTACCGGCCAGCGGATCCGGCGCGGAACAGTCCATCGCCTGCATGGCCAGCTGCTGCATGGTCGGATCGGTGCTCTGCCGGATGGTCTTGGCGGCCTCGATCTCCTGCTGGACCTGTTCCTGGGGACTCAGCGATTCGTTGGATGGAGCCGGTTCGCCGGGGGCCGGGGCGGGCGCCGTCTCACCGGGCGCGGGGGCCGGGGCGGGCTCGCCGGGCGCGGGCGTATCCGGAATCGGGGTGCCGGGCGCCTGCGCCGGGCGCACGTCGAGTTCCTCGGCCGAGATCGGCGCGGCCGCCGCCGGGGTCTCTTCGGCGGGGGCCGGCTGTTCGGCGCCTGCGCCGGTTCCGTCGGCGGGCGCCTCACCCGCCGGGGCCGATCCCTCGGGCGCGGCGCCCTCCGGGACGGCGCCCTCGGGCACCGCTCCCGGCGGCACCGATCCGTCGGCGGGCGCGGGCGCGGTGGGCTCCCCGGGGGCGGTGGGCGCGGCGGGCTGTCCCGGCTGCCCCGGCTGGGCGGTCGGGGCCGGCGCGGCCTGCAGTACCGGCCGGATGTA